>NZ_JAVREQ010000007.1:0-239809 GCF_031845485.1 Streptomyces hazeniae | reverse complement strand
GAAGAAGGACATCATGCGCTGCCTCAAGCGATTCGTCGCCCGCGAGGTCTACCGCGCTCTGACCAACAAGCCACGCATCACCCAAACCAACCTGGCACCCGCCGGTTGACGTCAATAGGAGCATCCCCGGAGGCCGGCTCCCCGGCGGCCGCCAGCCGGCGGCGGGCCTCCATCAGCGCGAACCCGAGGAGATTCAGCCCGCGCCAGCGCCCCGGGTCCTCGGCCGCCTCGTGCGAGGCGGACATGCCGATGCCCCACACGCGGTCCCGCGGACTCGCCTCGACCAGCACGCGGTCGCCGGTGCCGAGCAGCCAGGCCCGCAGGTCGTCGTGCTGGGCGAACTTGTGCACACTGCCCTCCACCACGAGGCCGAACCGGTGCCGCCGCCACGTCTCCTCGTCGAAGCCGCGCACCGCGCGCCCGGCGGCCTTGGCCTCGCGGGGGTGGGCCGCGGCGAGCGCCGCCCGTTCCGCCTCCGGGTCGCCGAACAGCCGGGCCTTGCCCGCCATCATCCAGTGCTCCGCGGTCGCGTACCGCGTCCGGTCCACCTGGAACGGCGAGGGCCACCACTGGCTGAGGCAGCCCGCGCCCACGCTGCCGTCCGGCCGCGGGCGGTGACCCCAGAAATGCAGATACTTCACGCGTTCGCCCCGCTCGATCCGGGTGACGAGCTCGGCCACGTCCACCATCGCGCTCCCTCCTCCACCTCTTCCCGCAGGGTGACAGCCGGCACCGACAACCGCCGCGGCGGCGCCTACAGGTAGAGGCCCGAGTCCGCGCGCGGGCGCGGGGTGACCGTGGCCGGGGCGGTGCCGCGGCGGAGGGCGAACAGCTCTGCGAGCGTCGCGCCGTCCCGGCCCACGCCCTCCTCCGTGCCCAGCCAGGCCACCGCCTCGGTGCGGCTCAGCGGCCCCACCTCGATGCGCGCCAGGCAGCGTCCCGGCCGCACCACCGCCGGGTGCAGGCGCTCCAGGTCCTCGTTCGTCGTCACGCCCACCAGCACGTTGCGGCCCTGCCCGAGCAGCCCGTCGGTGAGGTTGAGCAGCCGGGACAGGGCCTGCCCGGCGGCGTGCTTGGCCTCGCCGCGGATGAGCTCGTCGCAGTCCTCGAGGAGCAGCAGCCGCCAGCGGCCCTCGCCCGACTCGCCGTCGTCGGCGCCGATCGCGATGTCCATCAGGTAGCCGATGTCGTTGAACAGCCGCTCCGGGTCCAGCACGCAGTCGACCTGGCACCAGTCCCGCCAGGAGCGGGCCAGCGTCCGCAGCGCGGACGTCTTGCCGGTGCCCGGTGGTCCGTGCAGGAGCAGCAGCCGCCCCGAGACGCCGTCGGGGGTCGTCTTCATCAGGTCGCCCATGGCGTCCGCGACGGTCGCGGTGTAGTTGCCCCGGACCTCCTCCCAGCTGCCCGCGCCGATGGTGCGCGTGGTGCGGTACGGGCCGCGCCGCGGCGAGTGGTACCAGAAGCCCATGGGGACCGTGTCCGGCTGCGGCTCCGGCTCGTCCTCCGCGCCGTCGACGGCCTCCCGCAGCCGCTCGGCGGCCAGTTCGTCGCTCTCCGCGGTCACGGTGACGTCCGCGCCCTGGCTCCAGCGGGACACCAGCGCCGTCCAGCCGTCGCCCTCGGCGAGCAGGCTGCTGCGGTTGTCGTCCCGCGCCTCGCGCAGCACGGTGGCACCGTGCGGCAGCAGGGTGCTGCCCTTCTTCACCCGGTCCACGGAACGGCTGCGGGAGTACGGCTGCTCGCCGGTGGTGAAGCGGCCGAGGAAGAGCGCGTCGATGATGTCGGAGGGGGAGTCGTTGTCGTCCACGTTCAGCCGGATCGGCAGCACTCCGGCGACGGGCACGGGCGGCGGGCCCGCTCCGTCGGCGGGTCGGCGGTCGGCACTCATGGCCCTCATGATCCGCGACACGAGCGGTCCGCGCACCGGCTTTTCCCGTCCGGCTGCGTGCGGCGGGCACCCCGCGGCACCTCGGACGAGTGACAGGCGGTGTTCGCCAACCCCCTTACGGGGAAGGAGATTCGGGTGGCCGGAATACCGCAGTGCCTGTGCCGGGCGGTAGGGTTAACCTGCCCGGGCCGGGTGCCCTCGTACGGGTGGGGAGTGTCATGGATCAGATAACAGTGCGTCACAGGGCGCGCGTGCCGGCGATCACGTGCGGTACCGGCGCGACGAGTTCGCGTCTCGACCGTCACCTCGCCGTGCTCGCCGGGCCTGCCGTGTCGTACCGGCAGACCGAGGAGGCGACCACGCTGATGCGGGAGATCACCACGCGTGACGCCGGCCGCAGCCGGCGCAACCGCGGGGCGCGCGTCTCCCTCCTCGCGCCGCTGAGCAGGCTCAAGCGCTCGCTGTTCGGCGGGCGCGGCTGACGCCGGTTCGCCGCATGCCGTGGGGCCGCCTCACTCCGGGGCGGCCTCGACGGTCACAGAGAAGGAGAACCGGTCGCCGCGGTAGTGGATGCGTACGACGTCCACCGCCCGGCTCCGGTCGTCGAGGGTGACCCCGGTGTAGTGCAGGATCGGGCTGAGCAGCGGGACCTGAAGGAGCCGTGAGGTCTCCGGGTCGGCCAGCCGGGCCTCCAGCGTGTCGGTGATCCGGCTGATCCGCACGCCCGCCGCGTCCCGCAGCACCTTCGTCATCGGCCAGCCGCGCTCCAGCAGGCCCGGATCGATCCGTGCGGCGACGTCCGGACGGAGCAGGTTCTCCGCCCAGTTCACCGGCTCGCCGCTCTCCCGGTCGCGGCGCAGCCGCCGGAAGCCGGTCGCCTCCTCCAGCCCGGGGAAGTGCCCGGCGTACTCGGCCGGCACCGGCTGCGGGCCGTGGCCGAGCAGCGTCGTCTCCTCGCCCGACTGCTGCGCCACGATGGCGTCGACCGAGCCCAGCAGCCGTACGGTCCGCTCCCGCCGCGCGCCGGGTTCGATGAACGTGCCGCGCCGCCGGTGCCGGCTGATCAGGCCCTCGCCCTCCAGCTCCTTCAGCGCCTGCCGCATGGTCAGCACGCTCACGCCGTAGTGCTCCGCCAGCCCTTCCTCGGTGGGCAGACGGAGCGGCGCGTCCGGCGCCCGGCCCAGTATCGAGGCCCGGAGCGACTGCGACACCTGGTACCACAGCGGCAGCTTGCGGTTGAGCACCAGGGAGTCGGGCGCGAAGACGGACACCGGGTCGGCTCCCTTCGGCGAGGAGGCGGCAGGGGCGGGGCGGCCCCGCTCACGGACGGAAGTGACGCTCCAGACCCTGCCACACGTCGTCGTAGTCGTCCTGCACGTGTTCCGCCGCCTCCGCCTGCGCGGTGAGCGTCACCGGCCAGCGGGTCTCGAACATGAACGCCAGGCCGTCGTCGACCTTCTGCGGCGCCAGCTCGGCGGCGCTCGCCTTCTCGAAGGTGTCCCGGTCCGGGCCGTGCGCCGACATCATGTTGTGCAGCGAGCCGCCGCCGGGAACGAAGCCCTCCGCCTTCGCGTCGTAGGCGCCCTCGATCAGGCCCATGTACTCGCTCATCACGTTGCGGTGGAAGTACGGCGGGCGGAAGGTGTCCTCGCCGACCAGCCAGCGCGGCGCGAAGACCACGAAGTCCACTCCGGCCAGGCCCGGCGTGTCCGACGGCGAGGTGAGCACCGTGAAGATCGACGGGTCCGGGTGGTCGTAGCTGATGCTGCCCAGCACGTTGAAGCGCCGCAGGTCGTAGACGTACGGGACGTGGTTGCCGTGCCAGGCGACGACGTCCAGCGGCGAGTGGTCCAGCGTGGCCGCCCACAGGTTGCCGCAGAACTTGTTCACCGCGCGCACCGGGCGCTCGACGTCCTCGTACGCCGCGACCGGGGCGAGGAAGTCCCGCGCGTTGGCGAGGCCGTTGGCGCCGATCGGGCCGAGGTCCGGCAGGGTGAAGGGGGCTCCGTAGTTCTCGCACACGTAGCCGCGCGCCGTCTCGTCCAGGAGGTCCACGCGGAAGCGGACGCCGCGCGGGATCAGGGCCACCTCGCCGGGCTCGGCCCGCAGCAGCCCGAACTCGGTGTGCAGCAGCAGGCCGCCGTCCTCGGGCACGATCAGCAGTTCGCCGTCCGCGTCGCTGAACACGCGGTCGGTCATCGCGGTGTCGGCGGCGTACAGGTGGATGGCCATGCCGGTGCGCTGGGTGGCGTCGCCGTTGCCGCCCAGCGTCCACAGCCCGTCGAGGAAGTCGGTGCCGGCGGCCGGCTCCGGTCGCGGGTCCCAGCGCAGCCGGTTCGGGTCGGGGACGGTCTCGGTGAACGGGGCGCCGCGCAGGCCGCCGTTGTCGATGCGGGTGAACCGCGGGTGGGCCGCCGAGGGCCGGATGCGGTACAGCCACGACCGGCGGTTCGCCGTCCGGGGCTCGGTGAACGCCGAACCGCTCAGCTGCTCCGCGTACAGGCCCAGCGGGGCGCGCTGCGGGGAGTTGCGGCCCACCGGCAGGGCACCCGGTACGGCCTCGCTGCTGTGCTCGTTGCCGAACCCGGAAAGGTACGCCAGCCCCTCCGCCGTCTTGCGTGCCTGCTCGCTGCTGCTCATCGACCTGCTCCCACCGCATCGGATTCCTATGGAAGACCATAGGAATCGAGGAGGGTCGCGTCAACGACCGGAGGGTGATCGGTTCGCATCCCGGTGTTCGGTGTCCGCTCAGGAGTACCACCGACGGGCGTCGTGATCCAGGGCACGGACGAGGAGGGCTGACACTGGAAACTAGCACTGCTAGTTTGGGTGGATGCGGCAACACGACGACATGTACATCGACGGCGCGTGGCGCCCGGCCGCGGGCACCGGGACGATCGAGGTCGTCAACCCCGCCGACGAGACGGTCCTCGGCGCGGTCCCGGCCGGCGACGCCCACGACGTGGACGCCGCGGTCGCCGCCGCCCGGGCCGCCCTGGCGGGATGGCGCGCCACCCCGCCCGCCGAGCGTGCGGGACGTCTGGCCGCCCTCCGCGACCGGCTGGAGGCACGCGGTGAGGAGATCGCGCGGACCGTCACCGCCGAACTCGGCGCACCCCTGACCTTCTCCCGCGCCGTGCACGCGGGACTGCCGGTCGCCGTCGCGGGCGTCTACGCGAAGCTGGCGGCCGAGCATCCGTTCGAGGAACGCGTCGGCGCCTCACGCGTCCTGCACGAGCCGGTCGGCGTGGTCGCCGCCGTCACGCCCTGGAACTACCCCCTGCACCAGATCGTCGCCAAGGTCGCGCCCGCGCTCGCCGCGGGCTGCACCGTGGTGCTCAAGCCGGCCGAGAACACCCCGCTCGTCGCGCGGCTCTTCGCCGAGGCCGTGCACGAGGCCGGGCTGCCGGCCGGCGTCGTCAACGTGGTCACCGGACACGGACCGGTCGCCGGTCAGGCACTCGTCGAGCACGACGGCGTCGACATGGTCTCCTTCACCGGCTCCTCGGCGGTCGGCGGCCGCGTCGGCGCGCTCGCCGGGGGTGCCGTCAAGCGCGTCGCCCTCGAACTCGGCGGAAAGTCCGCCTGCGTGGTCCTCCCCGGCGCCGATCTCGCCCGCGCGGTCAAGGCCGGAGTCGCCAACGTGATGGCCAACTCCGGCCAGACGTGCAGCGCGTGGACCCGCATGCTGGTCGACGCCGAACGGTACGAGGAGGCCGTGCGCCTGGCGGCCGCCGCCGTCGCCCGGTACGTCCCCGGCGACCCGGCCCACGAGGACACGCGCCTCGGCCCGGTCGTCAGTGCCGTCCAGCGCGACCGGGTCACCGGGTACATCGGGCGCGGCCAGGAGGAGGGCGCCCGGCTGGTGGCCGGCGGCACAGCGGCGCCCGAGGGAAGGGCCAGGGGCTGGTACGTGCGTCCCACCGTCCTCGCCGACGTCACCCCGCGGATGACCGTCGCGCGGGAGGAGATCTTCGGCCCGGTGCTGAGCATCCTGGCCTACGACGGCACCGACGACGCCCTGCGCATCGCCAACGACACCGACTACGGGCTCGCAGGCGCCGTATGGTCCGATGACGAGGAGGAGGCGGTGGCCTTCGCCCGACGCATGGAGACCGGCCAGGTCGACATCAACGGCGGGCGCTTCAACCCCCTCGCGCCCTTCGGAGGCTGGAAGCGGTCCGGCGTCGGGCGTGAACTCGGCGTGCACGGCCTGACCGAGTACCTCCAGACCAAGTCCCTCCAGTTCTGACAGGAGTGCCACCCGCCATGGTTCGCGACCAGGTCCGCGCCGCCGTCCTGCCGGCCGTCGGAGCACCGCTCGAGATCACCGGCATCGCGCTGCCCGAACCGGGGGAGGGGCAGGTCCGCATCCGTCTGGCGGCGGCCGGGGTCTGCCACTCCGACCTCTCCCTCTCGAACGGCACGCTGCGCCAGCCCGTCCCCGCCGTCCTCGGCCACGAAGGGGCCGGTACGGTCGTCGCCGTGGGCCCCGGCGTCACCGGCACGGCCCCCGGCGACCGGGTCGTCCTCAACTGGGCGCCCTCCTGCGGCACCTGCGACTTCTGCGCCCGGCTCGGCGAACCGTGGCTGTGCAGCAACGCGCAGGCCGCCACCACCGTGCCCCACGCCCGCACCGCCGCCGGCGACGACCTCTACCCCGGCCTGAGCGTCGCCGCCTTCGCCGAGGAGACCGTCGTACCGGCCGGGGCCGTGCTGCCGCTGCCCGACGGCGTTCCGCTCGCCGACGCCGCACTGCTGGGCTGCGCGGCCCTCACCGGCTACGGCGCCGTCCACCACAACGCGCGGGTGCGTGAGGGCGAGTCGGTCGCCGTCCTCGGCATCGGCGGCGTCGGTCTGGCCACCCTCCAGGCCGCGCGCATCGCGGGAGCGGGGCGGATCGTGGCCGTCGACGTGACCGCGGAGAAGGAGGAACTGGCCAGGGCGGCAGGGGCCACCGACTTCGTCGCGGCGTCGGACACCACCGCCAAGGACATCCGCCGCCTCACCGGGGGAGGTGCCGACGTGGCCGTGGAGTGCGCGGGCCGCGCCGCGGCCATCCGTACGGCCTGGGACTCAACCCGGCGCGGCGGCCGGGTCACCGTGGTCGGCATCGGACGCAAGGACGACACCTTCTCGCTGTCCGCGCTGGAGGTCTTCCACTTCGCCCGCACGCTCTCCGGCTGCGTCTACGGCGACTGCGAACCGGCCCGCGACCTGCCGGTGCTGGCCGAGCACGTGCGCGCCGGACGACTTGACCTGAACACCCTGGTCACCCGCCGGATCGGACTGGAGGACATCCCCGCCGCCTTCGAGGAGATGAGCGCGGGCCGCGGCGGTCGTTCCCTGGTGGTCTTCGACCAGCCGTCCGCGTGAGGCGCCACCGCGCGCCGCGCGCCGCGTGCAGGTGGGCGTGGGCACGGCGCGGGGCTTCAGCCCGGCTCGCGCTCCTGGCCGGGGAACCGCACACCCAGACCGTCCACCAGCGCGCGCAGTCCGGTCTCGAAGGCGCCCTCGTCCACGCGCTGCCGCTGCTCGGAGAGCAGGTGCGCCTGGTCCAGATGCGGGTAGTCGCGGGCGTACAACGCCGCGTCGTCGACGAAGCCGCGGGCGAAGGAGCCCAGTGCCGACCCGGCCACGAAGTAGCGCATGAGGGCGCCGATGTGCGTCGCGTGTGCACGTGACCAGCCGGCGTCCGTCATCGCCCCGAACACGGCGTTGGCCATCCGGAGCTGGCTCGGCCGCCGTCCCGGACCCTTGGCGAGGTGGGGCACGATGTTCGGGTGCGCGGTGAGCGCAGCCCGGTAGGAGCGTGCCCAGCCCAGCAGCGCCTCGCGCCACGGTGTGCCGTCCCCGAGCATCGACAAATCCACCCGTGCGCAGACGGCGTCGGCGGCCGCGTCCAGGATCGCGTCCTTGGTGGCGAAGTGGTGGTACAGCGACGGCCCGCTGACGCCCAGTTCCGCGGCGAGCCGCCGGGTCGAGACGGCGTCCAGGCCCTCCGCGTCGACGAGCGCGAGGGCGCATCCGACGATCCGGTCGCGGCTCAGAAGCGGCTTGCGCGGGCGGGCCATGCGGCCATGCTAGTGCTGTGGCCGGGTAGGTCTGCCGGGAAGCTCGCGGCGTCCGGTGCGTGGGGTCTCCCCAGGTCCGCCGGGACCGTGGGGACGGATCGCTAAGCGCATGCTCAGTGATCCGTGTATGGTGTTCGCCCGGCCGCAGGGGCGCCGGAGAAGCGGGGCGAGGGAGCATGGCAGAGACGGCGGACGAGTCCTTCGGCGGCGTCACCCCGGACGCCGCGCGGCGGTTGCTGCTGGGAGCGGTCGACGCGTTCGCGGAACGCGGCTTCCACGCCACGACCACCCGGGACATCGCGGGCCGCGCCGGCATGAGCCCCGCCGCGCTCTACATCCACTACCGCACCAAGGAAGAGCTGCTCTACCAGATCAGCCGGGTGGGGCACGAGCGGTCGGTGGTGATCCTCCAGGAGGCCGCCGCCGTGGAGGGCGGTGTCGCGGACCGGCTCGACTTCGCGGTCCGCACGTTCGTCCGCTGGCACGCCGAGCACCACACCACCGCCCGCGTGGTGCAGTACGAACTGTCCGCCCTGGAGGACGGCCACTACGCCGAGATCGTGTCCATGCGCCGACGCACCGAGGAGGTGCTGCGCGGGCTGCTGGAGGACGGCGTCGCGGCCGGCGAGTTCACCGTCTCCGACGTGCGCGGGACGGCCGTCGCCGTTCTCTCGCTGTGCATCGACGTCGCCCGCTGGTACCGGCCCGGCGGCCCCCGCACGCCGGAGGAGATCGGCGCCCTCTACGCCGGACTGGTCCTGCGCATGGTCGGCGCCCCGGTCCCGGTCGCGGACTGACCCGGCGGACGGACCCCGCCCGCCCGGCGTGCGCGCTCCGGTCCGTGACGCCCGCCGGCCCGCCGGTGACGTGCGGCGGAGGAGAGACAGGAGGAGGCGGGGGAGAGAGGCTCACCAGAAGAAGCGGCTCACCGATTCCGCGACGCAGACCGGCTTGGCGCCGCCGTCCCGCTCGATCGTCACCTTCGTGGTGAGCTGGACGCCGCCGTCGACGTCGGAGACGTCGGTGAGTTCGGCCCGCGCGCGCAGCCGGGAGCCCACCGGTACCGGAGCGGGGAACCGCACCCTGTTCACGCCGTAGTTGATGCCCATGCGCACGCCGTCGACCCGGATCACCTGGGGCACGAACGCGGGCAGCAGGGAGAGGGTGAGGTAGCCGTGCGCGATGGTGCCGCCGAACGGTCCGTCCGCCGCGCGCTCCGGGTCCACGTGGATCCACTGGTGGTCGCCGGTGGCGTCCGCGAAGAGGTCGACACGCTTCTGGTCGACCTCCAGCCAGTCGCTGACGCCCAGCTCCTCGCCGACCGCCGCCCGCAGTTCCTCGGCCGAGGTGAACACCCGGGGCTCCGCCATCGCTGCAACCTCCCGCACGCCGTGCTCGGTACACCTGGTGGCCGGAGTGCCACTAAGCGCCCGCTCAGCATGCGACGCGCGGGTCGTGCTGTCAACGGGAGTTACCGAGGAGTACCCGCGAGGCGGGCGCTGTCTCCGGTGCGCGCGGCTCCGTCCCGCGCGCACCGGGAGTCGTCGCCGTTCCCGGTCACCACGGAAGGGGGCGGAGCCGCCGCGCGCTCCATCGCCTGGATCAGCCGCCGCAGCACGACGGCCAGCGGGGTGTCGGGCGGGGCCGTCGGGTCCTTGCAGGGGAGCAGCGACCTTCCGCCCCAGGTGGCCGCGTGCCAGTCGTCCAGCGCGGTGGGCTGGCGGATGCCGTCGTGCTTCTCCCGCCGTCTGCGCTCCGCGACCTCTTCCTCGTAGGCCAGCCAGACGTCCCGCGCCTCCTCCAGCTCCTCCAGCGCCGAGACCAGCAGCTCCGGGTCGGGCTCGCGGTCCTCGGGGGAGATGCCCGCCCGGCTGCACAGGTGGTGCCACGTGGCCCGGTGCCCGTACGGGGCGAAGCGCTCAAGGCATCTGCGCAGGGCCTGCCGCCGCTGCGAGGGGGCTCTGTCGGGGTCGCGAACCTGCTCGGCGAGTGCTCTGAAACCGGCCAATCATCCCACCTCCGGCTGAGTGGACCCGATGCCTTCCGGTGATGTGACGTACCGGAGGCCGCATCGGATCCCCTTTCCCGGGAGTCCTGTCGTCGTCCCACGGGACCGGGTGCCCCGTATTCCGTCAACGCAGTACACCGGCGGCCCGTTCCCGCACGTCTCTTCACCTTCCCCGCCCTTCCCGTCGACATACCGACCGGTTAGTCTGCCGACCGGGGCCGGCCCGTGAGCACGGTGAGAGCCCCGGAGACGGAGGGGAACGTGGCGGAGACGGTGAGTGCGCGGACCGGCCGAGAGGCCCGGCAGCGCGTCGTGGTGACCGGAGGCGCGCGGGGTATCGGGGAGGCGCTCGCGCGCCGCTTCGCCACCGAGGGCGCGCTGGTCGCGGTGAACGACCTCGACGCCGAACGGGCGGCCGGAGTCGCCCGCGACATCGGCGGGGTGGCCGTGCCGGGCGACGCCTCCGAAGCCCTCGCCCCGGCCCGGGAAGCGCTGGGCGGCGAGATCGACGTCTTCTGCGCCAACGCCGGCGCCGCCCCCGCGGGAGGCCCGGAGGCCCCGGAGGAGCTGTGGGCGTCGGCGTGGGACGTCAACGTCATGGCCCACGTGCGCGCCGCGCGGGAGCTGCTGCCCGGCTGGCTGGACCGCGGCCACGGCCGGTTCGTCGCCACCGTCTCCGCGGCCGGGCTCCTCACCATGGTCGGCTCCGCGCCCTACAGCGTCTCCAAGCACGCCGCCTACGCCTTCGCCGAATGGCTCCACCTCACCTACCGGCACCGCGGGGTCCACGTGCACGCCGTGTGCCCGCAGGGGGTGCGCACCGACATGCTGCGCGGCACCGGCCGCGCGGGCGACCTGGTACTGGCGCCCAACGCCATCGAGCCGGAAGCCGTCGCCGACGCCCTCCTCGAGGCCGTCGCCGAGGACCGCTTCCTGGTCCTGCCCCACCCGGAGACCGCGGGCCAGTACGCGCTGCGCGCCACCGATCCCGGTCGCTGGCTGGGAGGCATGAACCGTCTCCAGCAGAAGCTGGAGCGTACGCTGGACCAGCCCGAGGGCGAGAGCGGGGCCCGGAAGAAGGACCGGGGAGAGCACCGGGGGAAGGCGGGGACGCAGACGTGACGGACGAGGCCCGGCTTCCCGTACCGCAGCGCCTCCTCGCGGCGGCGACACGGCTCTTCGCCGACCAGGGCTACGACCGCACCTCCGTACAGGAGATCGTCGAAGCCGCCGGCGTCACCAAGGGCGCGCTCTACCACTACTTCGGGTCCAAGGACGACCTGCTGCACGAGATCTACGGCCGCCTGCTCCGGCTCCAGCAGGAACGGCTGGACGCCGTCGCGGGCCGTGAGGCCTCCGTCGAGAGCCGGCTGCGGGACGCCGCCGCCGACGTGGTGGTGACCACCATCGACAACCTCGACGACGCGCGGATCTTCTTCCGCTCCATGCACCAGCTCTCCGACGAGAAGCAGAAGCAGGTGCGGGCCGAGCGGCGCCGCTACCACGAACGCTTCCGCGCGCTGATCGAGGAGGGCCAGCGCGGCGGCGTGTTCACCGACGCCACCCCCGCCGACCTGGTCGTCGACTACCACTTCGGCTCCGTGCACCACCTCAGCAGCTGGTACCGCCCGGAGGGGCCGCTGAGCCCGCAGCAGGTCGCCGACCATCTGGCCGGCCTGCTGCTGCGCGCCCTGCGGCCCTGACATCCGCGACGGGGACCGGGGGCCGGCCGCCCCGAGAGTCAGGCGAACCTCTTCAGCTCCCGCCGGGCCAGCGACCGCTGGTGCACCTCGTCCGGCCCGTCGGCCAGCCGCAGCGTACGCGCGGCCGCCCACAGCTCGGCGAGCGGAAGGTCCTGGCTCACCCCGGCGGCGCCGTGCAGCTGCACCGCGCGGTCCAGGATGTCCGCCACCGCCCGCGGCGTCGCGATCTTGATGGCCTGGATCTCGGTGTGCGCGCCCCGGTTGCCGACGGTGTCCATCAGCCACGCCGTCTTGAGGACGAGCAGCCGCAGCTGCTCCACCTGCACCCGCGCGTCGGCGATCCACGCCCGTACCTGGCCCTGGTCGGCGAGGGGCCTGCCGAACGCCTCCCGGCCGGCCGCGCGCCGGCACATCAGCTCGATCGCCCGCTCCGCCATGCCGATCAGCCGCATGCAGTGGTGGATGCGGCCCGGGCCCAGACGTGCCTGGGCGATGGCGAACCCGCCGCCCTCCTCGCCGATCAGGTTCTCCACCGGCACCCGCGCCTCGTCGAAGACCACCTCGGCGTGCCCGCCGTGGTAGTGGTCCTCGTACCCGTACACGGTCATCGCCCGCCGTATCCCGACCCCGGGAGTCTCCCGCGGCACCAGCAGCATGGACTGCTGGCGGCGCACGTCCTCGGCGTCCGGGTCGGTCTTGCCCATCACGATGAAGATCCGGCAGTCCGGGTGCATCGCCCCGGAGATGTACCACTTGCGCCCGGTGACGACATACGCGTCGCCGTCGCGCCGGATGCTCGTCTCGATGTTGGTGGCGTCCGAGGAGGCGACCTCGGGCTCGGTCATGGCGAACGCGGAGCGGAGCTCGCCGGTCAGCAGCGGCTCCAGCCACCGCCGCCGCTGCTCCGGATCGCCGAACTCGGCGAGCAGCTCCATGTTCCCGGTGTCCGGCGCGGAGCAGTTGAGGGCGACGGGGGCCAACTGCGGGCTGCGGCCGGTGATCTCGGCGAGCGGTGCGTACTGGAGGTTCGTCAGCCCGGCGCCGTAGGTGCGGTCCGGCAGGAAGAGGTTCCACAGCCCCTGGCGGCGCGCCGCCGCCTTCAGCTCCTCCACCACCGGCGGCGTCTGCCAAGGCGACTCGAGTTCCGCGCGCTGCTCGCGGGCCACCGTCTCGGCCGGGTGGACGTGCTCGTCCATGAAGTGCAGCAGCCGCCGGCGCAGTTCCTCGGTGCGCGCGTCGTAGGCGAAGTCCATGCGGGTCAGCCCTCCTGAAGGGTGGCGAGGCCGTGGTCGATGAAGAGCGGCACGAGATCCCCGATGCGGTCGAAGCCGGGGCCCACGGTCTGCCCGAGCTTCCAGCGGTAGTGGATGCCCTCCAGGATCACGGCGAGCTTGAAGTAGGCGAACGCGGTGTACCAGCCGATCCCCGACACGTCGCGGCCGGACCCGGCGGCGTACCGCTCGACCAGCTCGGCCGGTTCCGGGTGCCCGGGGGCGCCGCGTACCGAGGTGAGGGGGGAGCCGGGCACGTCCGGATGGCTGCTGTACATCGCCAGCAGGCCGAGGTCGGTGAGCGGGTCGCCGAGCGTGGACATCTCCCAGTCCAGCACCGCGGTGATCCGGCCCTCGCCGTCCGCGAGGACGTTGTCCAGCCGGAAGTCCCCGTGCACCACCGTCGGTTCGGGGGAGCGGGGCAGCGCCTCGGCCAGCGCACGGTGCAGGTCGTCCACGCCCTCCAGATCGCGGTTGCGCGATGCCTCCAACTGCTTTCCCCAGCGGCGCAGCTGCCGCTCCAGGAAGCCCTCCGGGCGCCCGAACGACTCCAGGCCCGCCTCCCGCGGTTCGACGGCGTGGAGCGCGACGAGGGTGTCGACCAGCGACAGCACCAGGGCGCGGGTGCGCTCCGGGCCCAGTGCCGACAGCTCGGCGGAGGAACGGTAGGGCGTCCCCGGCACGTACTCCATGAGGTAGAACGGCGCGCCCAGCACGTCGGGGTCCTCGCACAGCAGCAGCGTCCCCGGCACCGGCACGGGAGTGTCCCGCAGCGCCCGGATCACCCGGTACTCCCGTGCCATGTCGTGCGCGGTGGCGAGCACGTGGCCCAGCGGAGGCCGGCGCAGCACCCAGCGGGAGGTCCCCGCGTCGACCCGGTAGGTGAGGTTGGACCGGCCGCCCTCGATCACCTCGGCGTGCAGCGGGCCGTCCACCCGTCCGGGCCGCTCCCGTTCCAGGTAGGCGCCCAGCCGCGCCAGGTCCAGCCCCGGCGGGTGCGCCGCGGCGTCCCCGCCGCCCCCGGTCTCCTCGGTCATGCGGCCTCCTCGCACTCGGACGTCTCAGCGGAACCGGTACCGATCATGCCGACTGGTCGGTATGCCGTCCAGAGGGAGGCCGCGGAAACCCTGCCGTCCCGGCCCGGCTACCAGAGAAGTACCACCCCGAGCAGCGCCATCACCAGGGCGCAGAGCACCGTCGCCCGTACCGGCCCGCCCCCCGTGCCCGCGATCGCGGCTCCCGCCAGCGCCCGGATACGGCGGTGCGCCACCACCAGGAATCCCAGCCACGCCAGCGCCCCCAGTGCGGCGGCGCCGTACGCGGCCGGGGCCGGATCGTGGAGCGCACTGCGCACGGCCAGCGCAGCCACCACCGCGAACGCCAGTGTGGTGCGCCGCCAGGCCAGCCGGGTCCGCTCGGGCTGCGCGCCGGGCGGTTCCGGACCGTTCACGTGACCCGGCCCAGCACCACGGAGCCCACCACGACCAGTGCGGCCACCGCCGTGGCCAGGCTCAGCAGCACGGGGAACCGGGAGGCCGGCAGGTCCTCGCCGCGCCGCATCGCCCGCTCGCAGCGCACCCAGTGGTTCACCGCCCGCAGGGCGCACAGGCCACCGCCCGCCAGCAGTGCCAGCGCGATCGCCGTCCGCGCGCCCCAGCTCATGCCGGTGAGGAACTGGTCCACCGCGATGCCGCCCGCGACGAGGGCCAGGGCCGTACGGATCCAGGCGAGGAACGTCCGCTCGTTGGCCAGTGAGAAGCGGTAGTCGGGCGTTCTGCCCTCCGCGCGCAGCCGCTGCGGGGCCAGCCACAGCCGGAAGGTGTCGAAGAACCGGTGGATCATGGGACGAGCCTAGAAGGTGTGGCAGCCCCCGACGGTCCCGTGAGGGGTGTCACGGGGGCGATCGAGAGATTACTCTCCAGTTTCCCGTCGTCCCGCGAGCGGAGAAGCAGGTGAAGGCATGACGTACGACGCCGAGGTGATCGTGGTCGGTGCCGGTCTGGCGGGCCTCGCGGCCGCCGCCGAACTGGCCGACGCCGGACGCCGGGTGATCCTGCTCGACCAGGAGCCCGAGCAGTCGTTCGGCGGCCAGGCCCACTGGTCGTTCGGCGGTCTCTTCCTCGTCGACTCGCCCGAGCAGCGCCGGATGCGCATCCGCGACAGCCGGGAACTGGCCTGGCAGGACTGGCTGGGCACGGCCGGCTTCGACCGCGCCGAGGACCACTGGCCGCGCCGCTGGGCCGAGGCGTACGTCGACTTCGCCGCCGGGGAGAAGCGGTCCTGGCTGCGGCAGCAGGGCGTGCGGTTCTTCCCCGTCGTCGGCTGGGCCGAGCGCGGCGGCTACGACGCGACCGGTCACGGCAACTCGGTGCCCCGCTTCCACATCACCTGGGGCACCGGCCCCGGGCTGGTGGAGCCCTTCGCCCGCCGGGTGCGGGCCGGAGCGGCGCGCGGCCTGGTGGACCTGCGGTTCCGGCACCGGGTCACGGGCCTGGCCCGCAGCGCGGGCGCCGTCGACACGGTCACCGGCGAGATCCTGGCACCCAGCGACGCCGAACGCGGCACCGCCAGCAGCCGCGAAACCACCGGGGCCTTCGAACTGCGCGCGCAGGCGGTGATCGTCACCTCCGGCGGGATCGGCGGCAACCACGACCTGGTCCGCGCCAACTGGCCCGAACGGCTGGGGACTCCGCCGCGCCGGATGCTGTCCGGCGTCCCCGCCCACGTCGACGGCGAGATGCTCGGCATCACCGAAGCGGCAGGCGGCCGTCTCATCAACCGCGACCGCATGTGGCACTACACCGAGGGCATCGAGAACTGGAATCCGATCTGGGCCCGGCACGGCATCCGCATCCTGCCCGGCCCGTCGTCCCTTTGGCTGGACGCCACCGGCAAGCGGCTGCCCGTCCCCCTCTTCCCCGGCTTCGACACCCTCGGCACGCTCGACCACATCATGCGCACCGGGCACGACCACACCTGGTTCGTCCTCAGCCGCAAGATCGTCGAGAAGGAGTTCACGCTCTCGGGCTCCGAGCAGAACCCCGACCTGACGGGCAAGTCCGTCCGCGACGTCCTCGCCCGGGTGAAGCCGGGCGCCCCCGGACCCGTGCAGGCGTTCCTCGACAACGGCGCCGACTTCGTCGTCGAACGCGAACTGCCCGACCTGGTGCGGCGGATGAACGCGCTCACCGGCGAGCAGCTGATCGACGAGAGCGCCCTGCGCCGGGAGATCGAGGCCCGGGACCGCGAGATCGACAACCCCTTCACCAAGGACCTCCAGATCACCGCACTGCGCGGGGCGCGCGCATACCTGGGCGACAAGCTGATCCGCGTCGCCACGCCGCACCGCATCCTCGACCCCGAGTCCGGCCCGCTGATCGCGGTGCGCCTGAACATCCTGACCCGCAAGACGCTCGGCGGGCTGGAGACCGACCTGTCCTCCCGCGTGCTCACCGAGGACGGCGAGCCGCTGCCCGGCGTGTACGCCGCCGGTGAGGTCGCGGGATTCGGCGGCGGGGGCGTGCACGGCTACCGCTCGCTGGAGGGCACCTTCCTCGGCGGCTGCCTCTTCTCCGGCCGCACCGCCGGCCGGGCCGCCGCCGAGGCGGTCGGCTGAGCCGCCGACCCAAGCGGAAGGAGCCGCACCACTTCCACTCCCCGGGGCTTCACAGGGAGTTCACAGAACCTTGCTTGACGTGATCTCGTCACTCAGGTTTCGTGAGCGTCGACCATGACACCCCCACCCCCACCACCCTCCTTCCGGCTGTCCCGGCGCGGTGGCGGCAACGCACCCGACGCCGCACTCGACGACACGGACCTCGCCGCCGCCCGCGACGCCCTCGCCCAGGGCCGCTGGGGCGACAGCCGTACCCTGCTCGCCCACACTCGTGAGGACTGGGACCGGCGCGGTCACCGCCTCGTCGTCCTCGCCGACAGCCCCGGCAGCCTCGCGTGGGCCCGCGAGTGGCAGCAGACCGAGCCGGACAGCGGCGACGCCGCCGCGCTGGCCGCCTGCGCGGCCGTCAGCGCCGCCGTGCGGGGCCGTGAACGTCCCGAGAACGCCCGGCAGGCCGTCGAGGACGCCGCGGCCCGCACGCCTGCCGACCCCAGCCCGTGGCTGGCCTCGCTGCTCCTCGCGCGGCACACCGGCACCCCGGACGAGGCCCGCCGCGCGTTCCACGAAGTCACCGTCCGCCACCGCGAACACCACCACGCCCACCACCTGATGGCGGCCGTGCTCGCCGAGAGCCCCGACCCCCACACGCTCTACGAGTTCGCCCACGGCTCCGCCTCCCACGCCCCGGCCGACTCCCCGCTGGCCCTGCTCCCGGTCGTCGCCCACGCCGAACGGTTCCGCGCCCACCGCGGCGGCACCCGCACGGCCGACCGCGCCGCGGGGGAGCACTGGACCGGGCGGCACGCCGCCCACCTGGTGCGCAGCGCCTTCGACTGGTGGCTGGAGTGGGGAGGCGAGGAGGGGCACCCGCGCCGCGCGGTGGACCTCAACTTCCTCGCCTACGCCAAATTCCACGAGGGACGGCTCGCCGAGGCCGCCGCCCTCTTCCAGCGGGTCGGTTCCCTCGTCACCCCGGCCCCCTGGTCGTACACCGGCCGCGACGCGCACAAGGCGTTCCGCGCCGCACGCGCCACCGCGTACGGCAGCGCCTGACCCCGCACCACGGAGACCCGACCCCGGCGACCGGAGAGGAACCGAACCCGCCATGCTCACGGGCAGCACAGAAGAGATCAGCACCTACAAGGGGCAGCACAGAGCCCTGCGGGCCGGGCGGATCGGCACCGTCGGCCTGCTGCTCTCCGTCCTCGCGGCCACGGCGCCGCTGATGGTCGTCGCCGGCGTCATGCCCACCACGTACGCCGTGATGGGCATCACCGGTCAGCCGCTGCTCTTCGTGATCCTGGCCGTCGTGATGGCGCTGTTCAGCGTCGGCTACGCGGAGATGAGCCGCCACGTGCACAACGCGGGCGCCTTCTACGCCTACATCGCCCGCGGCCTCGGCGGCTTCACCGGCGCCGGCGCCTCGTACGTCGCGCTCACCGCCTACAACGCCATGCAGGTCGGCATCTACGGCATCTTCGGCTTCGAGGCGTCCCTGCTGCTGGACACCTACCTCGGCGTCCAGGTCGCCTGGTGGGTTCCCGCCCTCGTCGCGGTCGCCCTGACCGGCGTGCTGGGCGCCCTGAAGATCGACCTCAACGCCCGGGTGCTGGGCGTGCTGCTGGTCATCGAGGTGCTGCTGATCGTCGTGGTCGACCTGGCGTTCGCCGCCGACCCCGGCCCGTCCGGGCTCTCCCTCGCCGCCTTCGACCCTGCCACGCTCTCCGGCGCCGGGCTGGGCACCGCCCTGTGCTTCACCGTCGCCGCCTTCGTCGGTTTCGAACAGGCCCCCGTCTACGCGGAGGAGACGAGCCGCCCCCAGACCGTGGTGGCCCGGGTGATGTTCCTCGCCGTCGGCTGCGTCGCGGTGTTCTTCGCCCTCACCTCCTGGCTGATGAGCGTCGCCACCGGGCCCGGCAAGGTGGTGAGCGCCTCCCAGGAGCACGGCCCGCAGCTGCTCTTCGTCCTCAGCGACGCACGTCTGGGCGGCACCTTCACCGACGCGCTCCACCTCTTCTTCGTCACCGGCATCTTCGCCTCGATGCTGGCCTTCCACAACGTCGTCGCGCGCTACGCCTTCGCCATGGGCCGCGAGGGCCTGCTCCCCTCCCGGATCGGCCGCGCCTCCGCGTCGACGGGCGCCCCGGCCTTCGGCTCGCTGCTCCAGACCGTCGTCGCCTTCCTGGTGGTCGTCGGCTTCGCCGTCACCGACGACACGCCTGTGGGCGACCCCACCACCCCGGTCCTGCGGCTGTTCACCTGGATGGGCAACCTCGGCGCGCTCGGCGTCATCGTGCTGATGGCGCTGGCCTCCGTCGCGGTCATCGCCTTCTTCGTACGGCGCGGCGCGGGCGCGGCCCAGGGCCCCAGGCTGCTCTGTTCCGGCCTCGCCGCCCTCGGCCTCGCGGTCATCTTCTGCTACGCCGTGGCGGACTTCGAGGTGCTCATCGGCACCGGCGACGGATCGGCGCTGCGCTGGATCCTGCCCGGTGTGCTGCTCGTGGCCGGTGCCGTCGGCGTGGCGGCCGCGCTGGCGCTGCGGGCCCGCAGCCCGGAGTCGTACGCCCGCATCGGCCTGGGCAACGAGGCGTTCCGCCTGGAGAACGCGGCGGCGAAGAGCGGCGACCAGGCCCGGTAGCCCCGCACGCCGCACGGCCGCGGACCTCTGGTATCCAGAGGTCCGCGGCCGTGCGGTGAGGTCCCGGTGGGCGCGCCGGCGGAGGCGTCAGTCCTCGACCAGCGCGGTGCGCAGCCGCCGCAGGCAGCCCGACAGCAGGCGGGACACGTGCATCTGGGAGATGCCGAGCCGTTCGCCGATCTGCGACTGCGTCAGCTCCTCGCCGAAGCGCATCTCCAGGATGCGCCGGTCCCGCGTCCCCAGCCGGGCCAGGTACGGCTTGAGCGCGTGGAGCGACTCGATGGTCTCGAACGTCGGGTCGCAGTCGCCCAGCCGGTCGGCGAGCCGGGGCCCGTCGCGGTCGTCCTCCCCGTCGTCGGAGGCACCGTCCAGCGAGTCGGCCGTGTAGCCGTTCGCCGCGACCTGGCCCTCGATGACCTCCTCGACGCCGATGCCCAGATGGTCGGCCAGCTCCTGCGGCGTCGCCGACCGCCCGAGCGAGGCGAGCAGTTCCTCGCCCGCGACGGCCAGCCGGATCCGCAGCTCCTGAAGGGCGCGCGGCACGTGCACGGCCCAGGTGGTGTCGCGGAAGAAGCGCTTCATCTCGCCGAGGATGTACGGCACGGCGAAGGAGGTGAACTCCACGCCCCGGTCGAGGTCGAACCGGTCGATCGCCTTGATCAGGCCGATCGTGCCGACCTGGACGATGTCCTCCTCCGGCTGGCCGCGGTGCCGGAAACGGGCGGCCGCGAACCGGACCAGCGACAGGTTCATCTCGATCAGCGTGTTGCGGGCGTACTGGTAGGCGTGCGTGCCCTCCTCCAGCGTGCGCAGCCGCTCGAAGAACAGCCGTGACAGCCGGCGGGCGTCCTTGGGGGCCACGGCACTCGGCACGTCGAGCTGGGGGAGTCCGGCGACGTCGCCGTCGGAGGTCTCCGCCTCGGCCCGATGGGGCTCCACCGTGGACATCTCGGTCGCGGGAGTCATTGCGGGCTCTCTCCTCGTGAACTGTCGTCGGACGGCAACAAGAAGGACCTGCCCCGGAAAGCGATCCGTACACGTCCCCGGTCTCCGACCGGCCCGAACACGTCGTTCGCGGGCCGGGGCCGGCGCGATCTCACAGCAGGGGGAGGTGCGCGGTGACGGTCTTGCCGCCGCCGCCGTGCCGGGCGATCGTCACCCGGCGGGCGAGCCGGCAGGCCAGCGCCCAGCCGTACCCGCCCAGAGTGGGCGTGCCGTTCGTCGACGGCTCGCACCGCCGCGGCATCTCGTCGCTGCCGTCCGCGATGGTGAGGATCAGGCAGTCGCGGTGAATGCGCGCCTGGAAGGCGGTGATGCCGCCGCCGTGCCGGATCGCGTTCGTGGCCAGTTCGGAGGTCACCAGCAGCGCGTCCGCGACCGTGACCGTTTCGTCCTGGAGTTCCGCGCCGGCGGTGCCGAAGTGCAGCTCCAGCAGGTGGATGACGCGTTCCCGGGCCTCCGCCGCCGTGTCCGGCGGCGGTATCGGTTCCCGGTCGGCGGTCGGCGGCCGTTGGTTTCTCAGCTGTTCCATCTGGGCGTCTCGTTCCGTCTCCGTCTCCGTCTCGCATGCCCGCTCGTCGGCCGCGCATGCGCCGGAGCTCCGGGCGCCGACCGGACGGCGCCTCGCCGTCCGGACGCGGGTGGTCCTTCAGCCGCCCTTGAGAGGGAGCCGCATGGCCAGTGCGAGGGTGTCGTCGGGATGCAGCACCACGGTGTGCATGGCGTCGGCGACGGCGCCGGGCACCTCCTCGATGGGCCGCTCCCGGTGCTCGACGGCCGCGGTGACCAGTCGTGCCTCGCCCTCGACCGGGTCGCGCCGGCTCTCGGTGAGGCCGTCCGTGTACAGCAGCACCAGGTCGCCGGGCGCGAGGCCGACGGTGAGGGTCCCTTCGCTGCCCGGGAGGGGGAAGCCGACGCCGCGGCCGCGTACCTCCAGGTACTCCGTGGTGCCGTCGCGCCGCACCAGCAGGGCAGGCGGGTGGCTGCCGTTGGCGAGAGACAGATGCCCGGTCGCCGGGTCCAGCCGGGCGAGGAGCACGGTGGCCATCGTCTCGGCGTCCACCCCGGAGACGATCTCCCCGGCGCGTTCGACGAGAGTCGCCGGCGGATGCCCCTCCAGCGCGAGGGTGCGCACCGCGTGCGTGACGTTGAGGGCGTCCCGGGTACTGCGCACCCCGTGGCCCAGCGCGTCGACCACGGTGATGTGCACGGTGCCGTCGGGGAGGGTGAACCAGTCGTAGAGGTCGCCGCCGGTCGGGGCGTGGGTGTCGGCCGGGGCGTAGTGCACGGCGAGTTCCAGCCCGGGGACGGTCAGCGGCGGGGGACGCAGCGCGTCCTCGAGCTCCCGCAGTATGCGGCCGTGGGCGCTGCGCAGCTGCTCGTCCCGCTCCTCCAGCTCGACGTACAGCGCGAGGACGCCGCTGTTGGTCTCGTCGAGTTCGTGGGTGAGCCGGCGGTGGTCGGCCGCGAGGGAGTCCGCCCGGTCCAGGACGGCGCGCAGTTCCTCCTCCGCCGCCTCCTCGTCACCCTCGCCGTCCGCGCCGTCGACCACCGCAGGCCGGTCGGGGTCCGCGGTCAGCGGCAGACGCCACACGGTACGGCCGTCCGCCACCGTCTCGGCGGACAGCGGCAGCCTGACCGGCACGGCGCGTTCGCGCGCAAGCCCGGCGTCCAGCGTCACGGTGAGGACGCCCGGTCCGGCCTCCCGGTGCGGGCCCACCTCCGCGGTCAGCCGTACGCCACGGCCCGCCTCCGTCTCGCGGCGGGCGACCAGGGCGACCGACAGCGTGAGCCGGGCCCGCTGCTCGGCGGGCAGGCCGTGCAGCCGAGCGAGGCGCCGCACCGCCCGCCGTACGTCGGGCAGGGTCGCCAACAGGGCTGTGGCCGACGGGGTCATCACAGTCCTTCCATGCTGAGTGCCGTGGCGTCGTCACGGTACTTGCGATGACGATGTGCCAGGGCGGCCGGCAGCAACTCGGGCGGCAGCCGCAACAGGAACGGGCTGGGGGCGTGCGACCAGCGGGACGCGATGCCGTCCGAGTACAGCACCGCCACCTGGCCTGTGCGCAGCGGCACGCTGCGGACCTGCGGCGTGGGCAGGTTCCAGCCCACCACGCCGGGGCGGCCGTCCATCCGGCGATGCTCCTCACGCGGGGACAGCACGCACAGACGTATGTTGCCGACGCCGCAGTACTCGGCGCGGCCCTCGTGCAGGCGGAGGAGGCCCACCGCGGCGCCGCGGGTGTGCCGCAGACTCCGGTGCAGTCCCTGCACGATCTCCGGCAGTGTGCGGTCGGCCAGTCCCTCGAACGCGCGCAGCGCGGTGTGCGCGGCCAGCGCCGCCGGCTCCCCGTGGCCCAGTCCGTCGACCACGAGGGCCGTCGGCGCCCCGGTCTCCCCGGCGACGGCGCAGCCGTCCCCGCAGAACTCCTCGCCCTCCGCCGGTAGCCGGACCATGCCCGTCCGCCTCGCCGCCGGCGACGTGTCGGGAGGGGTGATCCGTGCGGCGGCGACGGTGCCCTCGCCGGGCTCGGTGCGCACCAGGAACCCGCCGGAGATCCGCTGCACGGCGCCCAGTCCGGTGCCGAGGGTGCCGGTGGTGGTGTACCCGTCGGAGAGGCACCGGGCGAGTTCGGCCATGCCGGGGCCGCGGTCGGCGGCCAGGATCTCCAGGCCCGGAACCCCGGGGACCGGCTGAAGGTACACCACCCCGTCGACGGCGTGTTTGTCCAGATTGCTGGCCAGTTCGCTGGCCACCGCCCCGGCCTGGTCGGGCAGCGGGCCGGTCAGCCCGCAACGGACCGCGATCTCCCGCGCCCGGGACGCGGCCAGATGCACGGCGCTGTAGTGGTCGATGCGCACCTCGACCGTCGGCGACGGCTCCGCACGACGGCCGTTCACCGGTCCGCCCATCGCACGGCGGTCACCACGGTTCCCTTTCCGGGCGCCGAGCGCACCTCGAAGTCGTGCATGAGGCGCCGCGCACCGCCCAGGCCGTGCCCGAGCCCGGCACCGGTGGTGAACCCGTCGGTCAGCGCACCCTCCAGGTCGGGGATGCCCGGCCCGTCGTCGCGCACGGTCAGCCGCAGCCCGGCGCCGCGGGCCTGGCGCAGCGCCTCCAGGGTCAGCGTGCCGCCGCCGCCGTGGATGTAGGCGTTGCGGGCGAGTTCACTGGCCGCCGTCACCACGCGCGTCTGGTCGACCAGGCGGAATCCCAGCGCCTGTGTGGCGGAGCGCACGGCGTGCCGGACCGCCAGCAGGTCCTCCTCGGTGCGCACCGGGTACGACTCCGACGAGGAGTCGGGCGAGGCTCCCGCCCCGGTCCGCTGGTGCCCGATCCGGTGGCCGGGGGCGGCTCCCGACCGGGAACGCGGCGCGTCACGCGGATCGTCGGGGAGGGTCACTCCTCGGTCACCCTCTCGCCGTCACCGTCGCTGTGCGGGCCGGGCCGGTCGCCCTCCCAGGTCTGCCGCCAGCCGAGCGCGGCCATACCCGCCTCGGCGTTCAGCGCGGTCTCCACACCGGTGAGTTCGATGCCGAGCTCCACCAGGGTGATGGCCACCGGCGGCCGCATCCCGGCCACGATCACCCGCGCACCGAGCAGCTGGGCCATGGTGCTCAGCTCCATCAGCGCGCGCGCCACGAACGAGTCGATGATCTCCACGCGGGAGATGTCCAGCAGCACCCCGCGGGCACGGTCGGAGACGATCCGGGTGGTCAGCTCGTCCGCCAGCGCCATGGCGGTGGTGTCGTCGAGTTCGCTGAGCAGTCCGGTGACGAGCGTGTCGCCGAGCCGGAGGATCGGCAGCGTGCCGGCGCTCGCGGCGTGCTCCGGGTAGGGCACCGGGGTCCGCGCCGGGAGGGAGTCAGCCACGGGCGCCGCTCCGCGCATCCGCCTGCCGCGAGGTGAGTTCCATCGCGGTCTCCAGCGCGTCGGCGAGGGTGGCCCGGGTCAGGATGTCCGACAGGTCGATGCCCAGCTGCACGATGGTCTGCGCGATGCCCGGCTGGATGCCGCTGATGACGCAGTCCGCGCCCATCATGCGGACCGCCTTCACCGTCTGCATCAGGTGCTGTGCGACGGAGGTGTCCACCGTCGGCACACCGGTGATGTCGATGATGGCCACGGACGCCTCGTGCTGCTGGATGGCCTCCAGCAGGTTCTCCATCACCACCTGGCTGCGCGCGGTGTCCAGGTTGCCGATCAGCGGCACCGCCAGCACCTGGCGCCACAGGCGGACCACCGGCGTCGAGAGTTCGAGCAGCTGACGGCTCTGCCGCCGGATGATCTCCTCGCGCCCCTCCACGAACGTCTCGAAACACAGCGCGCCCGAGGCGTCCAGGATGCGGCTGACCAGCAGGGCCGCGGCGAGCATCTGCCGGCCTTCGGCCAACTCCTCCTGCACGGCCTCCAGCAGGGCTTCCTTGAGCTGCATCACCGCCAGCGACGTCACCGTCGGCGCTGCGCCGGCCCGCGCCCGGCGCAGCGACAGGTCGACCACCACGTCGCGCAGCCCGGCGTGCTCGACGATGATGCGCTCCGCCGGCAGCCCGGCGGCGAGCGCCGAACCCAGCGCCGTCACCAGAGCGTCCGCATCCTCGTGCAGCTCCGACTCGACCAGGCCGTCGTGCAGCCCGGACCGCTCCACCTGCAGCTGCACCCAGCGGTCGGCGATCTCGGTGCCGCGCTGCGACAGCACCTCGCTCAGGCGATCCCGAACAGCAGACTCCGTGACACTCATGCCCGAACTCTGCCACACCCCGTCGCCGGCTCCCTCCGCAGCGGGCCTCTCCGGCGGGGGACGGGCCGTCCCGGGGGCGCCCGTCGACTCCGGCGCTCACCGCTCCAGGTCCGCCAGGCGCTGGAGGAGCAGGCCCTCGCGCACCGCCCACGGGCAGACGGTGACCTTCTCCAGCCGCATCTGCTGCATCGCCGTGTGCGCCACCACGGCGCCGGCCAGCGCCTGACGGCTGCGCGGCCGGCTGATGCCGGGCAGCTTCGCGCGCTCGGCGGCCGGCAGGCCGGCCAGTATCGTCACCGCCTTCCGCAGGTCGGCGCGGGACAGCTCCCGCGTCACGTGGACGCCCTTCTTGGCGGGCGGCGCTCCGCACATCCTGGCCAGCTGCTGGAACGTACGCGACGTGGCCACGGCCGTCAGCGGCTCCGCGGCGCGCACACGGGCGGAGATCTCCCGCAGCTGCTCCTCCGCCCGGCTGCGGACCGCCTTCACCGCGCGCTTCGGCGGCGGGTCGGCGCGACCGAAGTACCGCCGGGTCAGCCGGCCCGCGCCCAGCGGCACCGAGGTGGCGAAGTCCGGCATCCGGGTCCCGCCGAAGGCGATCTCCAGCGAGCCGCCGCCGATGTCCAGTACGACCATCGGCCCGGCCCGCCAGCCCATCCAGGCACGTGCGGCCCGGAACGTCAGCTCCGCCTCACGTTCCCCCGACATCACCCGCAACTCCAGCCCCGTCTCGGCCAGGACCGCGTCCAGCACCTCGTCCCGGTTCGGCGCGTCCCGGACGATCGCGGTCGCGAACGCGTCCAGGTCCGCGACACCCCAGCTCTCCGCCTCCTTGCGGGCGGCGGCCACCGCGTCGGCCAGCAGGGTGATCGCGCACGAGGGCAGCCGCCCGTCCCGCTCGACCAACTCCGCCAGCCGAAGCCGCTGCTTGGCCGTGTGCACCCGTGCCGGCACGGCCCCGTCGAGGTCCGCGACCTCCAGCCGCACCGTGTTCGATCCCGCATCCAGCACACCCATTCGCATGCGCTCGTGCGTACCCGCACCGGCCACGGAACACCCGTCGCCGTCGGGGTGCACTCCGCCGAACACCGGGTACGCGACACGGAGTACGCGGGTTCCGCGACGACATGCGGACCCGCGGAGAGGAGAGAGACGCCATGGCGATCACGTTCCGCCGCAGCATCCGCATCCTGCCCGGAGTGCGGCTCAACCTGAACCGCCGGTCCTGGTCGCTGACCGTCGGCTCGCGGCGCGGTCCGAAGCACACCTGGTCCTCCACCGGTCGCCGCACGACCAGCTACGACCTGCCCGGGCCGTTCGGCTACCGCCGCTCCCACCGCTCGCGCCGCAGCGGCGGACGGACCGTCAGCCGCTGAGGCGGCCCCCGGGCCGGCCCTCCTGGCGGTCCCGAACCGGTCAGGTCATGGCGTCGACGCCCGTCAGGGCGCGGCCGATGAGGAGCTTCTGCACCTGCGAGGTGCCCTCGTAGAGCGTCAGCACCCGAGCGTCGCGCAGGTACTTGCCGACCGGGTACTCGTCGATGTAGCCGTAGCCGCCGAAGACCTGGAGGCAGTTGTTGCTCACCCGCACGGCCGTCTCCGCGGCGTGGTACTTGGCGGTCGAGGCGTCGGTGCCGTATTCCCGGGGCCCGAGCCCCGCGTCGGCCATGCGCGCCACGTGGTGGGTGAGCAGCCGGGACGCCTGGACGTCGACGGCCGAGTCTGCGAGGAGCTCCTGCACGAGCTGGAACGAGGCGATGGACCGCCCGAACTGGGTCCGCTCGGTGGCGTACCCGACGGCGGCGTCCAGCGCGGCCTGGGCGACGCCCACCGCGCCTGCGGCCACCGAGATGCGGCCGCGGGACAGCGCGCCGAGGGCGATGCCCAGCCCTTTGTCCACCGGCCCGAGGCGGGCCGAGTCCGGGACGCGTACGCCCTCGTAGGCGAGTTCCGCGGTGGCCTGGCCGCGCAGGCCGAGCTTGCCGTGGATCTCGCGGGCGGTGAAGCCCGGCCGGTCGGTCGGCACCAGGAACGCGGTGAGGCCTCTGTCGCTCGTCCGGGCGAAGGTGAGCGCCACCCCGGCCACCGAGCCGTTGGTGATGAAGGTCTTGGTCCCGTCGAGCACCCAGTCGGAGCCGACCCGGGTGGCCCGGGTGGTCAGCGACGCGGCGTCCGAACCCGTTCCCGGCTCGGTGAGGGCGAAGCAGCCGAGCGTCTCCCCAGCGGCCAGCCGCGGCAGCCACTCCGCCCGCTGCGCCGCGCTGCCGTGCGCGGCGACGGTCTTGGCGACCAGCCCGAGGGAGACGGACACGATGCCGCGCACCGCGGAGTCGCCGCGGCCGAGTTCCTCGGTGACCAGCGTGTAGGACAGCATGTCCGCGTCCACGCCGCCGTGTTCCTCGGGGAGCGTCAGGCCCAGGAAGCCGAGCGAGCCGAGCGCATGAACGATGCCGGGATCGACCCGCTCGGCGCGGTCCCACGCGCGGGCGTGCGGGACGATCTCGGCGTCGACGAAGCGGGCCGCCATGGCCCGGAATTCGCGCTGCGTGCCGGTGAGTCCGAAGTCGCGTGCGAGCACGGTGCCTGCCTCCTGGTCGGTGGTCGCGCCCGGCCCCCGGGCCGGACCGGTCGGTGTGCGCGCAGGGCCCGCGCGGTGCGGCCGGGCCCCGCCGGTTCAGCGCAGGTACACGCGGTCGGGGTCGACGGTGTCCCGCAGCAGGTGCAGTTCGTGGGAGGTCGGGGGCTCGACGGTGGTCACCGTGTCGGCCACCCGCAGGTCCCAGCCGGTCGCGCGGCGCGCCTGGTCGACGGTCACCCCGGGATGCACGGCGACCAGCGTCAGTTCGTCGCCCGCCCCGTTCCGGGCGAGGACGCCGAGGTCGGTGACGACCCGCGTGACCCCGGCGCCGCGCGGGGTGACGCCCTCCCGCAGTGCCCGGTCCGGCCCCGGTGAGGTGCAGAAGTCGAGGCTGTCGGTGAGCGACCGGGGATCGTGGCGGCGCATCACGACGAAGACCTCGTGGGCACCGGCCATCACCTCCATCGCCCCGCCCGGTCCGGGCAGCCGTACCCCGGGCCGGTGCCAGTCGCCGATCACCGAGGAGTTCAGGTTGCCCCACCTGTCGATCTGGGCGGCGCCGAGGAACCCGACGTCGATGTGGCCGCCTTGCAGCACGTAGCCGAACAATGCGGGCATGGGGAGGACGGCCTCCGCGCCGGTGACCAGGACGGCGTCGGCGATGGTCTCCGGAAGGTGCGAGGGGTGCGCGCCGCACACCCCGGACTCGTAGACGATCTCCAGCTGCGGGGCGACGGTCAGATGGGCCAGCGAGGCGGCCAGCGTCGGCAGCCCGATCCCGGCGAACACCGTACGCCGGGCGGCGAGTTCGCGGGACGCCGCGACCGCGATCAGCTCCGAGGACGTCACGGCGGCCCTCGTGGGCGCGGATGCCATGGGCGGTTCTCCTTCGCGGTGGCGGGCGGTCACAGGCGCCGCCCGTAGTTCACGGGGAGGCTGAGCGCCTCTCCGACGGCCAGCGCCGACCAGTGCTCCTCGCCGAGCAGGGCCACGTATGCGGCGTGGTCCGTCGTGCCGTGCACCCACTCGGCCATCCAGTCCTTCAGCCGTGCCGGATCGCGGCTGATCCGCGACCACGACCGGTAGAAGGCGTTGTCGCGGTCGTAGTAGCCCTGTGCGAACGACGGGTGCGCGCCGCGGGGACACGCGACGACGGCGTCCACCGCGTGCGCCGGGATCACGGTCCGGTTGGGATCGGAGCGCACCACCTCGTCGTCGACGACCTCCTCGACGACCACCACTGCCCGGGCCGCGGCGTACACCGCCTCCGCCTGGACGCCGGTGAGCCCCCAGATCTGGGTGTTGCCGCTGCGGTCGGCGCGCTGCGCGTGCACGAAGGTCACGTCCGGATGCACCGGAGGCACCACGTAGACCTGCTCCCGCTCGCCGTCGGGCCCGGGGTAGGGCGAGGCGACCGTGCGCAGGCCCGGGTTGACGGACGGGAGGTCGCTGCCGGCGTACGAGCGCAGCGGATGGAAGGGAAGGCCGGACGCTCCGGCCAGGTAGCGGCACACCATCCCGTAGTGGCTGTACTCCTCGAACGCGAGCGGCTCCGGCTCGCCCGACTCGACCCGGCGGCGCAGCTCGCCGAGCGACCCGGCAGAGGAGTTGCCCACGAAGGAGGAGACGAGCTTCGACACGCACCCGCCGGCCAGCATCTGGTCCACCACGATGTCGGCGGTCATGCGCACCACCGTCAGGTCGCGCCGCCCCTGACGGACGATCTCGTGTCCGGCGGCCGTCGGGATCAGGTGGGTGAAGCCTTCCAGGCAGACCGTGGCGCCGTCGTGCACGAAGGCCGCGACGGCCTCCCGCATCGTCATGGTCTTGTCCACGAAGGGCTCCTCGGCGTCGCGGTCGGGCGTTCCACGCTGCCAGCCGCCATTGATTAGTGTCCAATACCGAATTAAGGTCGAACCAAGACGTCAGAGAGATGAATGCGGGGGTGAGCCGCGGGTCACCCCCGGCGAAGGGAACGGACCGGAACGACGATGGAACTGCGCTACCTCACGGCCTTCGTCGCCGTGGCCGAGGAACTGCACTTCGGGCGCGCGGCCAAGCGGCTCCAGATGGCGCAGCCTCCGCTGAGCCAGCAGATCCGCCAACTCGAGCGGGAACTCGGCGTCCAGCTCTTCGAACGCAACACCCGCTCGGTACGGCTGACCAGTGCCGGCCGGTCCTTCCTCGAACCGGTGCACACCGTCCTCCGCGATCTCGACCTCGCCACCCGGGCTGCGAAGGCCGCCGGACGCGGCGAGTACGGGCGGGTCACCGTCGGTTTCGCCGGCGCCTCCAGCCACGAGACGCTGCCGCTCCTCACCCGCGCCGTGCGCCTGGCCCACCCCGGCATCGAACTGGCCATGCAGGGCCAGACCTACGCCCACGTCGCGCTGGAACGCGTCGCCGACGGCTCCCTCGACCTCGGCTTCGTCCGCCTGCCCGCCGACCGTCCCGGCGTGCGGACCCGGGTGATCTCCGAAGAGGAACTGGTCTGCGCCCTCCCCTCGGACCACCGGCTGGCGGGCCCGAGCGCCATCGCCCCGGCGGACCTCGCCGACGAGCCGTTCGTCAGCTTCCCCGCCAACGCCGGGTCCTCGCTGCGCGACGCGGCCGTACGCACCTGCGAGGAGGCCGGCTTCCGGCCGCGCATCGTGCAGGAGGCGCCCGACTCGCACACCATCCTCGCCCTGGTGGCCGCCGGTGTCGGCGTGACGCTCACCCTCACCTCCTGCCAGCACATCCAGCAGACCGGGCTGGTCTACCGTCCGCTGGCCGGCTCACCGGTGCGACTCCAGGCCGCCCTCGCGTGGCGGCGGGACAACCCGTCGGCCGCCCTGCGCACGGTCCTCGCCGTCGCCCAGGACGCGCTGCCCGTCCCCGCACCTGCCGCCCGACGGGACTGACCGTCCCGCCCCGTCCGTGGCCGAATTCCGTCGGCAGTGAGACGTAAGGCGTCTCACTGCATCAGTGATTCGGTATTGGACCCGTCTCGGTGCCGACTGGCACGGTTACCGCCATCACTTTCCGAGGCGGGCGCCCGCCGGCTCCACCCGGCCCCGCACCGCCCCTCCCCACGACGCCGATGGGAGCGAGCATGGGTGCGGCACAAGCCGCCCGCGAACGGCGCAGGACGGCCGGCCGTGCGGGCATCGGAGCCTTCGTCGGCTCGACGATCGAATGGTTCGACTTCTACATCTACGGCACCGCGGCCGCCCTGGTCTTCGACCAGGTCTTCTTCCCCGAACTCGAAGGGCCCGTCGGCACGCTCGTCGCCTTCGCCACCTTCTGGGTCGGGTTCCTCGCCCGGCCCCTCGGGGGGATCGTCTTCGGCCACTTCGGCGACCGGCTCGGCCGCAAGAAGACCCTGGTCATCACACTGCTCATGATGGGCATCTCGACCACGCTGATCGGGCTGCTCCCGGGCTACGCCTCCATAGGCGTCGCGGCGCCGATCCTGCTGGTCACCATCCGCATGATCCAGGGCATCGGCCTCGGCGGGGAGTGGGGCGGCTCCGTCCTCATCGCCTCCGAACACGCGCCCCGGGGCAAGTCCATCCTCTACGGGGCGTTCGCCCAGCAGGGCTCGCCCGTCGGCAACAGCCTCAGCACCCTGAGCTTCCTGCTCATCAGCCAACTCCCCGACGACGACTTCCTCACGTGGGGCTGGCGCGTCCCCTTCCTCGCGTCGGCCGTCCTCGTCGTCGTCGGCCTCGTCGTCCGGCTCAAGGTCGCCGAATCCCCGGCCATGGCCGAGGTGATCGAGAAGAAGCAGGCCGCCCGGGTGCCGCTGTCCGAGATCCTGCGGAAGCACCCCACGCTGATCGTCCTCGGCATCGGAGCCTGCACCATCGGGCTGTCCGCCACCTACTTCAAGACGACGTTCGCCCTGTCCTGGGCCACCTCCGCCCTGAACTTCGAACGCAGCGACTTCCTGACGATCATTCTGGTCGCCACCCTGGTGCAGATCGTCGTGCAGCCCTTCGGTGCCCTCATCGTCACCAGGATGAGGAGCTGGTCGAAGGCGGTCACGCTCATCCTGCTGCCCGAGATCGTGCTGATGCCCCTGATGTTCCTGCTCATCCGCAGCGAGAACTACGGGCTGGCGATGTTCGGCGTCGTCGTCGCGACCGTGCCGCACTGCCTCTACTACGCCGCACTCGCCGGCATGCTCGCCAGCCGTTTCCCCGCCCACCTGCGCTACACCGGCATCTCCCTGTGCTACCAGCTCTGCGGCACACTGCTCGGCGGCACCACCCCGATCATGGGCCAGTTCCTGCTCAACCGGACCGGTTCGATCACCGCCGTGATCGCCTACGCCGTCTTCCAGGTGCTGCTGACTCTCGGCTGCGTCCTCCTGCTCCTCCGCCGCCCCAACCACGACGACCGCGCCGCCGCCCGCGGGCCGGAACCCGCCCGCACGACCGCCCTCGTCTGACCATCCGCCCTCTCCAGGGGCGGGCCCCTCCCGGCGGGGCCCGCCCCTGGAGAGCCGCGCCCAACGGGAGCGGCGCGTGCCGCCCCTGGTGATATCCCTACGGGAAGGCGGCCCTCGGTGCGCACGCGGGTTCCGGGCGTTACGCTCCTCAGCCACGTCGGCCGACGGCCGGCGCAGGGAGCCCGATACTGGAGTACGCCATGGACGACACCGCGCGGCGCGACACCGGCCTGCGCCGACCCGACGGCATGGCGAACGCGGCGTTCGTCCTCGGCCTGGTCGGCCTCGTGGTCCTGCCCATCTGCCTCGGCCCGGTCGCGATCGTGCTGGGCGTCCTCGCGCTGCGGCGCGACACCACGCTCCGCGGCCGCGCGCGGCTGGGACTCGCCCTGGGAACCGCGGACGTCCTCGTGTTCGCGGTGTCCCTCGCGGCGGAGCGCGACTGGCTCGGTCCCCTCTTCTGACCACCCCCGGGTCTCCTGCCACTCCAGGACTCCGGCGGCCCCCCGGCGACCGGTGCCGGCCTCGTAGGCTGAGGACGCCCGCACCTCGCCGACTCCGTCGGCGCCGTCTGCGCGTTCCTCCACCTCCGCCCGGTGCCGCCGGCAGCGCCACGATCGAGACCGAGACCAACCTCTTCCGCGCCGTCCGTTCCGGCACCGTCCGCGCCACCGCCCGCCCGCCGCACGTCGACCGCACGTCGGCCGCCGTCGGCCGGACGCTGATCGTGGTGCAGACCGACCTCACCGACGACCGGGAACGGCTCCTCGCGCAGACCACCCAGACCCAGGCCGTGCTGCCGCCGGCCCCGGACGGTGGCGCGCCGAACCCCTGATCGGGAGACCGGCGGCGGTCCGCGCCGAGAAAGCAGGTGACGTAAGGTGGTCGCCTGTCCCGAGGGAGGAAGACGGGTGCCGCAACCGGTCACCATGAGCGACGTCGCGCGGGCTGCGGGAGTCTCGGTGACCACCGTCTCCTACGTGCTGAGCGGCAAACGGCCGGTCGCCCCCCACACGCGCCGCGCGGTGGAGAAGGCCGTCGCCGATCTGGGCTTCACCCTCAACACCGTCGCCCGCAACCTGCGCACCGGCCGGTCCACCATCGTCGCGCTGGTCGTGCCCGACCTCGCCAACCCCTTCTACGCCCAACTCGCCCGCGGCCTGCAGGAGTCGCTGCGCGGCCCGGGCTACCACCTCGTCGTCGGCTCCTCCCTCGCCCAGCGCGACGAGGAGCGCGCCTTCCTCGAGGAGGCCGTGGAGCAGCGGATGGCCGGCGTGGTGATCACCCCCTTCCGCATCGGGCCGGACGACCTGGGCCCGCTGGCCGACGCGGGCATCCCCGTCGTCGTCAGCGCGGACGTCCGTTTCGGCGACGTGGACCACGTGGCCCCCGACTCGGCCGCGGCCTTCCGCGACGCGCTCGCCCACGTCACCGCGGCGGGCCGCCGCCGTGTCGGCATGATCGCCGGCCCCCGCGACGTCACCGGCGGCGACCCCCGGCTCGACGTGCTGCGCGCCGAGGCCGGGCGGTTCGGGCTGACGCTGGCCGATCCGTACGTTGTCCCGGGCGAACACACCCGCGAAGCCGGCGCCGCCGCCTTCGAGGCCCTGATGGGCCTTCCGAAGCCCCCGGACGCGGTGTTCTGCGTCAACGACGTCACGGCGGTCGGCGCCCTGGAGAAAGCCGAGGAGCTGGGCGTCGACGTCCCCGGCGACGTCGCCCTGACCGGACACGACGACATCGAGTTCGCCTCCCTGGTCCGGCCCCGCCTGAGCACCGTCCGGTACCCCGCGATCGAGGTCGGCCGTTCCTGTGCCCGGCTGCTGCTGAGCAGGCTCGACGGCAGGTCCGCAGCCCGTACGGTGCGCGTCGCGACCACCTGGGTGCCACGCGCCTCGGCCTGAACCTCCGCCGGGTCCGGTCCCCGCCCGCGGCGTAACGACTTCCCGTAGACACCTAGCCCCGCTGCCGTCTTTGTGTTTGGCTACCCGCCACGCAATCGATTGCGTACGCCGGTCACCGCACGGTGCCCGCCTCGACCGGTCCGGCATCGGTCCGGGCCGGAGCGCCGGTCCGCCGAAGAGCCGAGCGACCCAGGGATGAGGAGAACCGATGACCCACCGAAGGCGACTTCCGCGCTCACGCCGTCTGCTCGCCCCGGCACTCGCCCTGCTGCTGGCCGGTCTGTCGGGCTGCGCCGGGACGGACGACGCGGGCGGGACGAACGCGGACACCTCGTGCACCCCGGCCGAGGGCGAGGTGACCCTGGAGTACTGGTCCTGGGTCCCCGGCATGCAGCAGGCCGTCGACCTGTGGAACCGGCAGCACCCCGACATCCGCGTGAAACTGCGCACCACCCCCGCAGGCAACGCGGGCGCCTACCAGAAGCTGTCCAACGCCCTGAAGGCGGACGAGGCGCCGGACCTGGGACAGGTCGAGTACGACTCGCTCGCCAACTTCCGGCTCAAGCAGGGCCTCCGGGACATCGCGGCCTGCGAGCCGGTGCAGCGGGCCGAGGCCGAGTTCGTCGACTGGACGTGGTCGCAGGTCACCTTCGGCGAGGGCGGCGAGGACGGTGTGTGGGCGATCCCGCAGGACACCGGGCCGATGGCGCTGTTCTACCGCAAGGACGTCTTCGACCGCCTCGGCCTGGAACCCCCCGCCACCTGGCAGGAGTACGAGGCGGCGGCCCGCACCGTGCAGAAGGCCGACGGCGACCGGTACCTCACCCACTTCTCCCAGACCGACCCCAACTGGTTCGCCGGCCTGCTCTGGCAGAACGGCGCCGAGATGTTCCAGCGGAAGGAGGACACCTGGAAGGTCACGGTCGACCGGCCGGAGAGCCGCCGGGTCGCCGAGTTCTGGCAGGGCCTGATCGACGACGAACTCGTCGCCACCGACCTCCAGGGCTTCTCGCCCGCCCTGTACAAGGCCTGGAACTCCGGTGAGGTGGTCACCTGGATCGGCGCCGCCTGGGGCTACAGCACCATCCGCGACAACGCCGGCAAGACCGCGGGCTCATGGGCGGTGGCACCGATGCCCCAGTGGTCCGAAGGGCAGCAGCGCGCCGGCAACTGGGGAGGCTCGACCACCGCCGTACTCGCCGGGACCGAACACCCGCACGAGGCGGCGCAGTTCGCGACCTGGCTCAACACCGACCCGCAGGCCCTGCGGATCCTCAACCGCGAGGGCGGCCTGTACCCCGCGGCCACCGCCGGCCTCGAACTGCCCGCCCTGCAGAAGCCCGTCGACTTCTACGACGGCCAGAAGATCTTCGACGTCTTCGCGCGGGCCTCCCGCAACGTCGACACCGAGTTCACCTGGGGGCCCACCATGACCGACACCTACCGCCACCTGAGCGACGGCACCTCGGCCGTGACCGGCGGCGAGAAGACCCTGGGCGACGTCCTCGCGGAGACCGATCGCCGGACCGCCGAGTCGCTGCGCGAACAGTCCCTGAACGTCGCCGACTGACGGGTGAAAGGGCCCTCCGTGACATCCGCCGCCCCGCGACGAGCGGCGCCCGCGCCCACCGGACGCCGGCGCCGCTCCCTCGCCCCGCTGCTCTTCCTCACCCCCTTCCTCGTTCCTTTCGTCCTCTTCACGCTGCTGCCCGTCGGCTACGCCTTCTGGCAGTCGCTCCACACGACCGAGCGCGTCGGCGGCACGTTCGGCCGTACGACCACCGTCTTCGCCGGTTTCGAGCAGTACGCGGAGGTCCTCGGCAACGACGCCTTCCTGGCCTCGGTGGGCCGCGTACTGCTCTTCGGCATCGTGCAGATCCCCGTGATGCTCCTCCTCGCCCTCTCGCTGGCCCTGCTGCTCGATTCCGGTGTGGCGCGGCTGAAGAAGTTCTTCCGCATCGTCTACTTCGTGCCCTACGGCATCCCCGGCGTCGTCGCCGCCCTGATGTGGGCCTTCCTCTACGACCCGCGGCTCTCACCCGTCGTCGACGTGCTCCGCGACCTCGGTACCAGCCCCGACCTGCTCGCCCCCGGCGCCGTGCTGTGGTCCATCGGCAACGTCGTCACCTGGACCTACACCGGCTACAACATGCTGATCATCTACTCCGCCCTGCAGGCCGTGCCGCAGGACGTCCTGGAGGCCGCACGGGCGGACGGCGCCGGCGGCTGGACCGTCGCCCTGCGCATCAAGGTGCCCATCGTCCGTCCGGCGCTGATCCTCACCGCGGTGTTCTCCATCATCGGCACGCTCCAGCTCTTCACCGAGCCGCAGGTCTTCCGCGCCATCTCCACCAGCGTCACCAGCACGTACACACCGAACCTCGCCGCCTACTCGCTGGCCGCCGCCGACAACTACAGCGAGGCGGCCGCCATGTCCGTCGTCCTGGCGCTGGCCACGTTCGTGCTGTCCTTCGGCTTCCTGAAGTTCACCGGCAGGAGGGGCGCATGAGTCTCCTGACACGCACCGCCGGCGCCCACCCGCCCGGCGCCTCGCCCCGCGCGCAGCGCGCCCGGGACCGCCGGTCGACGATCCTCGCCGTCGCCTTCATGGCCGTCGTCGCCTGCTACATGCTGCTGCCCGTCTACTGGCTGCTGGTCTCCGCGACCAAGAGTCAGCCGGACCTCATCGGCACCCCGGGCCTGCTGCCCGCGGACTGGCACCTCACGGCGAACCTGACCGCGCTGTTCAGCCAGGACGGCGGCGTGTACGGCCGCTGGCTGCTCAACAGCCTCCTGTACGCCGGAGCGGGCGCGGCCCTCGGCACCCTCCTCGCCGCCATGGCGGGCTACGCGCTCGCCAAGTACCGCTTCCGCGGCCGCGAGGCCGTCTTCTCCGTCGTCCTCGGCGGCGTCCTGGTGCCCGCCACCGCCCTGGCGCTCCCGCTGTTCCTGCTCTTCTCCGAGGCCGGCGCCACCGACACGTACTGGTCGGTCTTCCTCCCCAGCATCGTCAGCCCGTTCGGCGTCTACCTGTCGCGCATCTTCGCCGCCGCGTCCGTTCCCGACGAGGTGATCGAGGCCGCACGCATCGACGGCGCGGGAGAGGGGCGCATCTTCTTCGCCGTGGCGCTGCGCATGATGGCACCCGCCCTGGTGACGGTCTTCCTCTTCCAGTTCGTGGTCATCTGGAACAACTTCCTGCTGCCGTTGATCATGCTGCAGGACGAACGGCTCTACCCGGTCACCCTCGGCCTGTTCACCTGGCAGTCCCAGATCAGCCGCCTCCCCGAGCTCCAGACGCTGACCATCGCCGGATCGCTGGTCTCCGTCCTCCCCATCGTGGTGACGTTCCTGGTGCTGCAGCGCTACTGGCGGGCCGGACTCGCCGCCGGGGCGGTGAAGTCGTGACCGCTTCCCCGCCCGGTGCCCACCCCCTCCACGCCGTCGGCGAGCGGCTCGGCGGCCTCGCCTACGGCGGCGACTACAACCCCGAGCAGTGGCCCGAGGAGGTCTGGCCCGACGACGCCCGCCTCATGCGGGAGGCGGGCGTCAACCTGGTCACCGTCGGCGTCTTCGCCTGGTCGCACATCGAACCGCGCCCCGGCGTGTGGGACTGGGGCCGGCTCGACCGCGTCCTGGACCTCCTCCACGGACACGGTGTCGCCGTCGACCTCGCCACTCCGACGGCGGCCCCGCCGCCGTGGTTCGCCCGCGCCCACCCCGACGCGCTTCCCGTCACCGCGGACGGCCGCCGCCTCTGGCACGGCTCCCGCCAGGCCTTCTGCCCCAGCCACCCGGCGTACGCCGCGGCCGCCGACCGCGTCGTCACCGCGCTCGCCGAGCGCTACGCCGACCACCCCGCGCTCGCGCTCTGGCACGTCCACAACGAATGGGGCAACCACAACGCCCTGTGCTACTGCGACACCAGCGCCGCCGCCTTCCGGGACTGGCTCCGCCGGCGCTACGGCACCCTGGACGGCCTCAACCACGCCTGGGGCACCGACTTCTGGAGCCAGCGCTACGGCGACTGGGAGGAGATCGTCCCGCCCCGCGGCACCACCGCTTTCGGCAACCCCACCCAGGAACTCGACTTCCGGCGCTTCTCCTCGGACGCCCTGCTCCACCGGCACCGTGCGGAGACCGCCCTGCTGCGCGCGCACAGCCCCGGCACGCCGGTCACCACCAACCTCATGGGCACCCTGGAGAAGAAGGTCGACGGCTTCGCCTTCGCCGAGGCCTGCGACCTCGTCGCCGTCGACCACTACCTCACCGCCGCCGACCCGGACGCCCATGTCGGACTCGCCCTCAACGCCGACCTGGCCCGCGGCATGGCGGGCGGCCACCCCTGGCTGCTGATGGAGCACTCCACCTCCGCCGTCAACTGGCAGCCCGTCAACATCGCCAAAGAACCGGGGGAGATGCGGCGCAACACCCTGGCCCACCTCGCCCGGGGAGCGGACGGCGCCCTCTTCTTCCAGTGGCGCCAGTCACGGGCCGGGGCGGAGAAGTGGCACTCCGCGATGCTCCCGCACGGCGGCACCGGCACCCGCGTCTGGCGCGAGGTCACCGCACTCGGCCGCGACCTGCGGAAGCTCGCCGAGGTGCGCGGCTCGCGGACGGTGGCCGACGTCGCGGTGCTCTTCGACTGGCACGCCTGGTGGGCCCTGGAACTGCCCGCCCGGCCCTCGTCGCACCTGCGCTACACCGATCTCGTGCACGACTGGTACGCCGCCGTGTGGTCCCTGGGCATCACCTGCGACCTGGTCCCGCCGTCCGCTCCGCTGGACGGCTACCGGGCGGTCCTGGCACCGGGCCTCTACCTGCTCGCCGACGACGACGCGAAGCGGCTGCACGCCTACGTCCAGGGCGGCGGACACGCCGCGTTCGGCTTCTTCAGCGGAGCCGTCGACGCCGACGACCGCATCCACCCCGGCAGCCACCCGGGGGCGTTGCGCGACCTGCTAGGGCTGGCCGTGGACGAGTACCTACCGCTGCACCCCGGCCGGTTCCTGAGCCTGGACGACGGCTCCCGCGCCACCACCTGGGCCGAGCGCATCGAGCCCCGGGGCGCGGAGGTCCACCGCAGCTTCGCGCACACGCCCGAGGGCGGTCCGGCGCCCGGGCAGCCCGCCGTCACCCGCCACACCCGTGGCGCCGGGACCGCATGGTACGTGGCCACCCGCCTGACCCCGGAGCCGCTGCGTCAGACCCTCGGCCACCTGCTGCGTCACGCCGGGGTCCGGCCGGCGGCCCCCGTGCCGCCGGGGGTCGAGGCCGTGCGCCGCGTCTCCGGCGACCGCTCCTACCTCTTCCTCCTCAACCACACGCCGTCGGAGGCGAGCGTCGCCGTGCGCGGCACGGACCTCCTCACCGGCGAGCACCACGATCCGCTGTGCCTCGCGGCGGGCGACGTCGCCGTCCTCCTCGAGGACCGCGACTAGACATGCTGACACTCTCTGCGTAGAGTGTCAGCATGTCACCCCGACTCGACCTCGTACTGGACGCGGCGCTCGCCGCGTTCCTCCGCTACGGAGTGAAGCGCACGGCGATGGAGGACATCGCCCGTGAGGCGGGCATGTCCCGTTCCTCGCTGTACCAGTACGTCCGCAGCAAGGAGGACGCGTTCGCCCGCGTACGGGAGCGCATGTTCGCGCGCGCCGTCGACCAGGCAGCGGCCGCCGCCGGTGCGCACGACGGGCCGGTGGAACAGGCCGTCGCCGTGCTCGCCGTCAAGCTGCGCCTCGTCGCCTCCGTCCACCGGGACTCGCCGCACGCGCGGGAGATCCTCGCCGAGCACGACCGTTCCACCGCCCCCGGACAGGACGCTCTGCTGGCGGGACTCGCCGGGATCCTCACCGGCGTGCTCGCACCGCCGGCCGCGGCCTCGCCCCTGAGCGCGCAGGAACTCGCCGAGGTGCTGCTGGCGCTGACCCGCGGCCTGGAACACGACCTCGACCACCCCGACCGGGCGGAGCGGCTCCTCGGCGAGACCGTCCGCCTCCTGCTCGGCCCGCTTGAGGAGACCGCATGAACGACCCCCACGGACCCGTGCTGATCACCGGCGCAGCCGGCGGCATCGGCGCCGCCACCGCAGCACGTCTGGCCGCCGACGGCATGACCGTCTACGCCACGGCACGCCGCCCCGAGGCTCTCCGTGCACTCGAGGACGCGGGCTGCCGCACGCTGCGACTCGACGTGACCGACGAAGAGTCGATGCGGACGGTGGTGCGGGAGGTCACCGCCGAGCACGGCGGCCTGGGCGCTCTGGTCAACAACGCCGGCTACGGCGCGTACGGCGCGGTCGAGGAGGTGCCGCCGGAGCAGCTGCGGGCACAGTTCGAGACCAACGTCTTCGGCCTGGTCCGCCTGACCCAGCTCGTCCTGCCCCACATGCGCGAGGCGGGGCGGGGGCGGATCGTGAACATCTCCTCCATGGGCGGCCGCCTGGTCTTCCCGCTCGGTGGGGCCTACCACGCCAGCAAGTACGCGGTGGAGGCCTTCTCCGACGCGCTCCGGCACGAGGTGACGCCTTTCGGCATATCCGTCTCCCTCGTCGAACCCGGCCTGATCCGCACCGGCTTCGGCGCGACCGCGGGCGACACCCTGGCCGCCGCCACCTCCCCGCGCAGCCCCTACCGGCCGCTCGCCGACTCCGTCGAGCGCCGGATGACCCGCACCTACGGCTCCGCGCTGGCCGCGGGTCCCGAGCCGGTCGCCCGCACCGTGCACCGTGCGCTGACCGCCCGGCGCCCCCGCCACCGCTACGTCGTCACGCCCGCCGCCCGGGCCCTGATCCACACCCGCCGTCTGCTGGGCAGCCGCGCCTGGGACGCCTACCTGCGCCGCCAGTTCCGCACGCCCGCGACCACCGCCCGGTAGCGGCGACCGCGGCGCGTACCGCGCTGCGCGTATCGTCCGTCCATGAGCACTGCATCACCTCGCGTCCTGGTCATCGGACTCGATCCGCGCCGCGTACCCGGGCCGTGGGACCCCGAGCCGGTGGTCAGGGCGATCGAGGCGGGACTGGCCGAGTTCGCCGCGCACGGCGTGGGCGCGGAGACCTGCCTCATCGGCCTCGACGGGAGCGACGACGTGGAAGCGGTCGTCGGCCACGCGCTGCGAGCCCGAAGGTGGGAGTGCGTCACGGTCGGCGGTGGCCTGCGGCACTCGGACGATCACGTCGAGCTCCTCGAGCGGGTGATCCACCTGATCCGGCGGCACGCACCCGACGCCGCCATCGCCTTCAACAGCAGCCCGTCCACCCTCTACGAGGCCGCCGCCCGCTGGATCGCGTGACGGCGGGGCACACCGTGCCCGCCGTACCGCCGCGACGCCGGCCCGGGACTGACGGCTGATCGACTCGCCTCTTCCACGGGCCGGATGGGGTCGACGGGCCGCCGGTGCTGACGGCCCTGCGGCCGGTTCGCGCTCTCGCGGTGGGAAGCCGGCCCGCGCTATAAAGTCATGTACATGCCTAGGGCCGTCGGCCTTCGGCTCTGGGCCCCTACCCCCACGAGGAGGCCGTACATGTCGTTCGGCACAGCAGTGCGCGCATGTTCCGCAGCGGTCCTGATGGTGGGCACCCTGCTGGGTGGCCAGGCCGTCGCCGCTCCCGCCGCTCCCGCGCAGAACGAGTTCGCCGCCACCACCGTCACCTACGACGTCAGCGCCGCCGCCGAGTTCGTCGACGCCGTCCACCAGGGCGCCGCCAACTGGAACGAGAGCGTCGACAACGTCGAGCTCGTGGCCGCCCAGCCCGGCGGGCCGGCCAACATCGAGGTCATCGCCGACAACGGCTGGCCGCGCGCCATCACCACCAGCCTCGGCAACGGCATCGTCTACATGGGCCGCCAGGCAACGGCCGAGGGCCACCTTCCCGTCCGCATCGCCGCGCACGAGTTCGGCCACATCCTCGGCCTCCCGGACATCAAGCCCGGCCCGTGCTCCAGCCTGATGTCGGGTTCGACGGGCGGTGCGGGCTGCACCAACGCCCACCCGAACGCCGCGGAGGCCGCCCAGGTCGAGGCGAACTTCGGTGGCTTCCTGTCCCCGGAGCCGTACGACGAGCCGCTGGTCTTCCAGGACTGACGGCAGTCCACGCCACGCGTCAACCGGCCCGCGCGGGAACCCACCCCGTGCGGGCCGCCGGGTCCCGGATCTGGGCAGGCCACCTGCACGTACCTCGAACGACTCCCCGGCCGATGGCGGGCCGACTCCGCCGCGCGCGGAGGTCACCGCCGCCGCGTGCAGGCGTCCCCGCGCCGTGCGGAAGCGCGTGTGCCGAACCATGCCAGCGGCGTGGACGCGAGGATGACGATCGCTGTGGCGGTGAAGGCGCCGGCAAGGCTCACGGCTCCCGACAGGAGGCCGATGGTCGCCGCGCCGATACCGGTGCCGGCGTCGTAGGCCATGTTCCACGCGGTGCCGGCCAGCCCCCTTCCGTTCGCATCGACCCTGGCGAACATGAGGACCAGGGTGTCGTTCTGCAGCGCACCGAAGCCGAGCCCGTAGACAACCGCGGCCGCCATGGCGACGCCCACCGGTGACACGCCCGCCACGGCCGCCGCGAATCCGCCCACCCCTGCGGCACACGCCACGACCCCAGCCCCCAGCAGGCGGCCCGGCCCCAGCCGGTCACTGAGCCGGCCAGCCCCCCAGCGCCCGGCGACGACGGCGGAAGAGAGCACGAAGAGCGCGGTCGCAGCCAACGAGCTCCCGGCCAGTGCGAGGGGAAGGAAGGAGGTCACGCCGCCGAGAGCGCAGGCCGCTGTGAGGAGCACCGTCCCCGGGCTCACCAGGGGCCGCCACTGTGGCCTCGTGCGCTGCGGACGGACGGGCGAGTACGGAGGCGTGCGGCCGCCCGTCCCACCCTTCACGGCCCGGATCACCGGCGCCGCCGCCAGGCTGACCCCCGTCGTGAGGAGGAAAACCGGGACGAAGCCGAAACGCTCGACTCCCCATACCGCCAGGGGCAGGCAGACCACCTGAGGGAGCCCCACCGCGACGCCGTACCAGCCCACCGCCCGCCCCCGCTTTTCCTCCCCGACGAGTTCGGCGACGAGCGTGCTTCCCGCGACGGCGACCATCCCGAAACCGGCACCGCGTACCGCCGAGACCGCCAGCACCCACGCCACGCCCGAGGACGCCAGGTACGCCAGAGTCGGAGCGCCGAGCAGCACCGCCCCCGTGGCGAAAACCGTCCGCAGACCGCAGCGCCTCAGCAGCCACGGCATGGCCAGCTGAACGGCGACCGTGGCGCCCATCGTCACACTCGTGGCAGCGCCCACCCCCGCGGAACCGGACCCTCCCGCGGCCGACCACAGCGGCACCACCGACAGCATCGGGGCGTAGTTCGAGAAGGCACCCGCCGAGGCGGCGAGGAGAAGGAGGAAGTCGCGACCGCCCAGCCCCGTGCGCGGGAGGTCGCGGCGTGGACGGGGAGCGTCTCGGGTGAAGGCCATACCCGACGTTGTAGAAGCCGAAGTCCCATCGCGTCCAACGAATGTTTTCGATCGAATCCATCGAGGAATGCAATGAGCGTGGAGATGAAGCACCTCGTCACGTTTCTCGAAGTGGCCCGCTCGATGAGCTTCACCAAGGCGGCGGAGGAACTCGGATACGTGCAGTCGAGCGTCACCACCCACATCAAGGCGCTCGAAGCCGACCTCGGCGTCCAGCTCTTCGAGCGCCTGGGGCGCCGCAACGTCCTCACCGCCGCCGGTGAGGAACTACGGGAACACGCGCGCACCCTGATCACCTGCTCCGAGCAGGCACGCGAAGCGGTGCGGCAGGCCGCCGGAGACGCGCACGAAATCCGCGGCACCCTGCACATCGCCGCTCCGGAGAGCCTGTGCGCCTATCGTCTCCCCCACGTTCTCCGCGCGCTCCAGGATCGGTACCCGCTGCTGCGCGTCGTCTTCCGGCCTGCGGGAAGGGCGACCCTCCTGGCCGCCGTCAAGGACGGCAGCCTCGATGCCGGCTTCCTCCTGGAGCAGAGCGTCCACGCCCCCATGACCACGGCCGAGGCGCTGACCGAGGAACCCCTCCTTCTCGTGGCACGCCCCGGCCACCCACGCGCGGGCGACAGGAGGACCACCACTGCGCACCTCGCGGACCAGACGCTGCTCGTCATCGAAAAGGGATGTGCCCAGCGGGAGTTGATCGACGCGGAACTCAAGGAAGCCGGCATCGACCCGGTGACCATGGAGTTCTTCAGTGTCGAAGCCGTCAAGAAGTGCGCAGCGGCCGGCCTGGGAGTCGGTCTTCTCCCAGCGTCGACGGTGGGGGAGGAGATCCGGCGCGGTGAACTCGTCGCCCTGCCCTGGACACGCGCGCCGCGCCTCGGTATTTACATGATCACCCACAAGGCCCGCCGGCCGACGAGAGCACTCCGCGACCTTGCGTCACTGGCCCGCGAGTGCTGGTGAGGATCCGTCCTCTCGCTGCGTCCCGGAGGAGCGGCGCCGCCGACTCCGCACGACCCGCTCACCGCGCGTCCAGCAAGGCCGTCCGGAGACTGGCGTCAGGTCCGGGGGCACGAGGTGGACGGGGCTCGGCTCCGTCGTGCAGAAGGCCGGACAGATCATCGACAGTCCGGACCGGCCCCGTTTCCGTGCCCCGCCTCGCGGTCCGGTGCGGGTCTCCGCGGATCCCCCCGGCAACTCGCCGCAGCGGCCCGAACACGCGCCGCCCGAGGGGGGCGAGGGGCAACCGCGATGGTTCATCGGAAGCAGGTGATCCGTTCCGGCAGAACGTCGGCGGGGGGTCCGGTCGCGGTCAGGTGGCCGTCGTCGAGGGCGAGGCACGTCTCGGAGCGCAGGGCCGCCTCCAGGTCGTGGGTCGCCTGGACGACGGTCACGCCCTGTTCCGGCAGTTCGGCCAGTACTTCGGTCACGGCCTCGCGCGAGTCGACGTCCAGGCCGGTCGTCGGCTCGTCCAGTAGCAGCAGGTCCGACTCCTGTGCCAGTCCCTGTGCCACCAGGACACGCTGCCGCTGACCGCCCGACAGCTCCCCGAGTCGCCGGCCTGCCAGGGCCGTGACCCCCAGGCGTTCCATGCACTCCTCGACCGCCGCGCGATCCCGTGCGGTGCTCCTCCGCCACGGTCCGAGCCGGGCCCACCGGCCCATCGCGACGGTCTCCCGCACGGTCAGCGGGAGGGCGTCGCTCACGACGCTGCGCTGCACCACGAAGGCGGGCCGCTCCGTCCCCTCGCGCGTCACCGTTCCGGCTGTGGGGCGGATCACTCCGGCCAGGACCGCCAGCAGCGTCGACTTGCCCGAGCCGTTCGGCCCGACCACCGAGGTCAGCGCTGACTCCGCTATCTCGGCGGTGAGTTGGTGAAGTACGGGGTGACCCGGGTAGCCGGCTGTGACGTCGGTGAGCCGCATCGGAGCTTCCTCTTCCTGTGATGCGAACGTACAGAAACTTGAAGTGATAATCGTTTTCAGTATAGCGTCGTGTGCATGCACTGGCTCATCGGCCCCTTCGAGGTGGCCTTCGTCCAGCGCGCCCTGTGGGGAGGCGTGTTGGTGTCCCTGATCTGCGCGCTCGCCGGCACGTGGGTCGTCCTGCGCGGAATGGCGTTCCTCGGGGACGCGATGTCGCACGGCATGCTCCCCGGCGTCGCCCTCGCATCGCTCCTCGGGCAGAACCTGCTGCTCGGCGCAGCGCTCAGCGCGGGCGCCATGGCGGCCGGCGTCACCCTGCTGGGCAGGACCCGACGCCTGTCCCAGGACACCGCCATCGGCCTGTTGTTCGTCGGCATGCTGGCCCTGGGGGTGATCCTCGTCTCCCGCTCGCGGTCCTTCGCGGTGGACCTGACCGCCTTCCTCTTCGGCGACGTCCTGGCCGTACGGGAGGGCGACCTGTGGCAGCTGGCCGGCGCCCTCGTCGCGGTGCTCCTCGCCTCGCTCGCCGGCCACCGCTCCTTCCTGGCCCTGGCGTTCGACGAGCGCAAGGCCGCCACCCTCGGCCTGCGGCCCCGCCTCGCCCACGCGGCCCTGTTGTTCCTGCTGACGGTGGCACTCGTCGCCTCGTTCACCATCGTCGGCACGTTGCTGGTCTTCGGTCTGCTCATCGCGCCGGCCGCGGCCGCACTGCCCTGGGCCCGGCGGATCCCCGTCGTGATGGGGCTGGCCGCCGGTCTCGGGACGAGCGCGACCTTCCTCGGTCTGGTCGCCTCCTGGCACCTGGGCACCGCCGCGGGAGCGACCATCGCCGCCACGGCCGTCGCGCAGTTCGCCCTCTCCGCCCTCCTCTCCCGCGTCCGTCACCGCCGACGCCGCACCGCAGAGACCGGCCCGGCCCGGCTCCACACCGAGAAGGTCCTCATACCGTGAACACACCCCACCCGTGCCGCCTCCGGCATCCACGTTCCCCGGCCGCCTGCGCCGTGCTGGGCCTCGCCCTTCTCACCGGATGCGGCGGTCAACCCGCCTCGGAACCCGAGGCCGCGCCGGACACGAGCACCACGCCGCACGGATACGTCGAGGGTGCCCAGGAGACGCAGGAGGCCCAGTCGCGCCTGGTCCTCGCCGAGTCCGGGACCGGGGCGACACGCGTGCTGGACCTGATCACCGAGAAGGTCACGACGGTGGCGACGAGCAGCGACGGTGTCCGCGACGTGCTCTCCGACGGCCGGTTCGCCTACGTCTCCACGGGCGCGAGGACCCGCGTCGTCGACGGCGGCGGCTGGACCGTCGACCACGGCGACCACGTCCACTACTACAGGGCCGCCGTCCGTGAGCTCGGCACCCTCGACGGCTCCTCGGCCGGCGTCGGCACCGACGCCGGCGCCACCGTGATCACCCGAACCGACGGCACCGCACTCCTGTTGAAGCGCGCGGTGCTCGAGGACGGTGCGCTCGGGAACCCGACCCCGCTCACGGAGACTTCCGGCCCGGTCGTCCCCCACGCCCGCCACCTGATCGTGTCAGGCGCGGGGGAGGACGGCTCCGCGGTGGAGATCCGCGACAGGGAGAACAACAAGGTCACGACGCTGGCGAACTCCTGCGAATCCGCGAGTGGCCACGGCCGCACGCGCGCCGGCGTCGTGCTCGGCTGCAGGGACGGCGCGTTGCTCGTCTCGGAGGAGGGCGGCGAGTTCGACTCCGAACGCATCCCCTACCCGAACGCGGTCTCCACCGGCCAGCGGGCGCGGGACTTCACCCAGCGAGCCGGCAGCTCGACCCTCGTGGCGCTCGCCGGCGAGGACGGCGTGTGGCAGCTGGATGTGGAGGAGCGGGCGTGGAAGCGGTTCGAGACGGGACCCGTCGTCGCGGCCAACAGCGCCGGCGCGGGCACCGACCTGCTCGCTCTCGCTCCCGACGGCGAACTGACCTCCTACGACGCCCAGTCGGGGAAGAAGACCGCCTCCCGGAGACTTCTGGCCGAGGTCCCCGACGGAGTGCGCATAGAGGTCGACGCCTCCCGCGCCTACGTCAACGACCCGGCGGCGAAGAAGATCCACGAGATCGACTACAACGACCGCCTGCGCGAGGCCCGGACCTTCGCTCTCGACTTCGCGCCGGACCACATGGCGGAGACGGGCCGATGAGGGCCGCCCGCGCCGCCCTCGCCACCGCCGCTCTGGCCCTCCTCGCCGTGGCCGGCTGCTCGCCCCAGAGCGAGGACCGTCCGCACGTCGTGGTGACCACCAACATCCTGGGGGACGTCACACGGAACGTACTCGGAGACGAAGCGGACGTCACCGTCCTGATGAAGCCCAACGCCGACCCGCATTCCTTCGGCGTCTCGGCCCGGCGGGCAGCCGAGATCGAGAACGCCGACCTCGTCGTCTTCAACGGTCTCGGCCTGGAGGAGAACGTGCTGCGGCACGTGGAAGCCGCACGCGAGGCGGGCGTGGTGACGCTCGGTGTCGGCGAGAAGGTCGACCCGATCGACTACACCTCCGACGCCTCGGAGGGACAGCCCGACCCGCACTTCTGGACCGACCCGGACCGGATGGGCACCGCGGTGGACCTCCTCGCGGAGAGCGTGGTGAAGAACGTGGACGGGATCGACGGCTCCCAGGTGCGGCAGAACGCCCGCGCCTACCGGAAAGACGTCGCCGGCCTCTCCTCCTGGATGGAGGGCAAGTTCGGCCGCATACCTTCCGAGAGGAAGAGGCTGGTCACCAACCACCACGTCTTCGGCTACCTGGCACAGCGCTTCGGCTTCACCGTCGTCGGAGCGGTGATCCCCAGCGGTACCACCCTGGCCTCGCCCAGCGCCGCCGACCTGGACTCGCTGGCCACCGCCGTCGAGAAGGCCGGCGTATCCGCGATCTTCGCCGACTCCTCCCAGCCCGACCGCCTCGCGCAGGTCCTCAAAAAGGAGAGCGACGTGGACGTCGACGTCGTGCCGCTCTTCTCCGAGTCGCTCACCGGCAGGGGCGGAGGCGCCCCCACCTACCTGCAGATGATGCGCGCCAACACCCGTGCCCTCACCGACGGCCTCACCGGCTGACGGACGACCGAAAAGGAACACCATGAGAAACACCTCCCGTCCCGCGCTCACCTCGGGCGTCACCTCGCTCCTCGCCGCCTCTCTTCTGCTCACCGCATGCGGCTCCGGGAGCACGGGCACCGTCGGCTCGGAGAAGCCGGAGAAGAAGGCAGGCGCCCCGGCGAGCGTCGAGGACCCGGTCGTCGTCACCTACGACGGCGGCCTGCTCATGCTCGACGGCCAGACCCTGAAGGCCGCCGAGGACATAGCCCTCGACGGCTACAACCGCGTCAACCCGGCCGGCGACGACCGGCACGTGATCGTCTCCACCGAGAAGGGCTTCAGCGTCCTGGACGCCGTCGCCGCGGCGATGACCGACGTGACCTTCCCGGGTGAGAAGCCCGGCCACGTCGTGCGGCACGCGGGCAGGACCGTGCTGTTCACCGACGGCACCGGCGAGGTCACGGCCTTCGACCCCGGCGAGCTGGCGGACGGCGAGCCGAAGGCCGACACGTTCACCTCCAAGGCCCCGCACCATGGCGTGGCCGTCGAACTGGAGAACGGCGCACTGGTTTCCACCGTGGGCACCGAGGAGGAAGGAGCCGTCGGCATCCAGGTCCTGGACGTCGACGGCAAGGAGATCGCCCGCAGCGAGGAGTGCCCCGGAGCCCACGGCGAGGCGACCGCGAAGGACGAGGCCGTCGCCGTCGGCTGCGAGGACGGCGTCCTCCTCTACGCCGACGGGAAGATCTCCAAGATCGACTCGCCGTCGGAGTACGGCGCCATCGGCACCCAGAAGGGCTCGGACCAGTCCGCGATCATCCTCGGTGACTACAAGAAGGACGCCGACGCCGAGCGGGAGCGTCCCGAGCAGGTCTCGCTGGTCGACACCGAGACGAAGAAGCTGGACCTGCTCGACCTGGGCACCAGCTACTCCTTCCGCTCGCTGGCCCGGGGCCCGCACGGCGAGGGCCTCGTGCTGGGGACGGACGGCAAGCTGCACGTCCTCGACATGGAGAAGGGCGAGGTCACCGACTCCGTTCCGGTCGTCGGCGCCTGGAAGGAGCCGCTGGACTGGCAGGAGGCCCGTCCCGCGCTGTTCGTCCGCGACCACACCGCCTACGTCACCGATCCGGCCACCAAGAAGATCCACGCGGTGGACTTCGAAGCCGGTGAGGTGACCGAATCCGTCACCCTGCCACACGCGCCCGACGAGATCAGCGGTGTCCACACCGGCCACCACGAGCACTGACACCCCGTCATGCCCCGGGCGGGCCGCCCACACGGCCTGCCCGGCCCCGGTGTCGTTGCCGTCAGTGACTCGGCGTGGTCGAGGCCCGTGACCTCGTGACTTCGGTCGGAGGACTGGCGTGCGCACTGGCCACGGCGACGGTTGAGGGGAGGCGCGAACTCTGCCGAGCGCTGAGGCTTCGCCCGACCCACGAGCCGGCCAACATGACAGTGCGGGCCGAGGTGAACCTCGACCCGCACGCCGTGGGGCTCAAGAGAGTGTCGGGAGGGGGACTTGAACCCCCACGCCCTGTAAAGGGCACTAGCACCTCAAGCTAGCGCGTCTGCCATTCCGCCACCCCGACAGGTGAGCGTCCGGCGGCCGGGGCCGCCTCGACGTGACCAACTCTAACATCGGCGCGCGGGTGGTCGATCACGCGGCCTCTTGGGGGCGGGGCGGTCGAGGCGAGAGGATGGAACCCCGCTACATCAGGAGGCAGCGTGAGCCAGTCGAGCCCGGCACCGGAACGCAGGGGCGAGGACGAGGTCGTCGACCTCTGCCGCGATCTGATCCGCATCGACACCAGCAACTTCGGCGGCAACGACTCCCGCGGGGAGCGGGCCGCCGCGGAGTACGTGGCGTCCATGCTGGCCGAGGCCGGCGTGGAGCCGCAGATCATCGAGTCCGAGCGCGGCCGCGCGTCGGTGGTCGCCCGGGTGGAGGGCGAGGACTCCTCCCGGCCCGGACTGCTCATCCACGGCCACACCGACGTCGTTCCCGCGAACGCCGAGGACTGGACGCACCACCCGTTCTCCGGGGAGATCGCCGACGGCTGCGTGTGGGGCCGTGGCGCGGTGGACATGAAGGACATGGACGCCATGACCCTGGCCGTCATGCGCGACCGGCTGCGCAGCGGCCGCCGGCCTCCCCGGGACGTGGTGCTCGCCTTCCTGGCGGACGAGGAGGCGGGCGGCATCTACGGCGCCCGGTACCTGGTCGACAACCACCCGCACCTCTTCGAGGGGGTCACCGAGGCGATCGGCGAGGTCGGCGGCTTCTCCTTCACCGTCAACGAGGACCTGCGGCTCTACCTGATCGAGACGGCCCAGAAGGGCATGCACTGGATGCGGCTCACCGTGGACGGGACCGCCGGCCACGGCTCGATGACCAACGACGACAACGCGATCACCGAGCTGTGCGAGGCGGTCGGACGGCTGGGCCGGCACCGCTTCCCGGTGCGGGTGACCAAGACCGTCCGTTCGTTCCTGGACGAGCTGTCGGACGCGCTGGGAACCGAGCTCGACCCGGAGGACATGGACGAGACGCTCGCCAAGCTCGGCGGCATCGCCAAGATCATCGGCGCCACCCTCCAGAACACCGCCGCTCCCACCCAGCTCGGCGCGGGCTACAAGGTCAACGTCATCCCCGGCCAGGCCACCGCGCACGTCGACGGCAGGTTCCTGCCCGGCCACGAGGAGGAGTTCCTGGCCGACCTGGACCGCCTCCTCGGGCCACGGGTGCGCCGGGAGGACGTGCACGCGGACAAGGCGCTGGAGACGAGCTTCGACGGTGCCCTGGTGGACGCCATGCAGTCCTCGCTGCGCGCGGAGGACCCCGTGGCGCGTGCTGTGCCCTACATGCTGTCGGGCGGCACGGACGCCAAGTCGTTCGACGACCTGGGCATCCGCTGCTTCGGGTTCGCGCCGCTCAAGCTGCCTCCCGAGCTCGACTTCGCGGGCATGTTCCACGGCGTCGACGAGCGCGTACCCGTGGAGGGCCTGAAGTTCGGCGTGCGGGTGCTGGACCGCTTCCTCGACCAGTGCTGACGCCTCCGCGCGCAGAGCGAGAACGTCCGTACGCCTGTGCGGGATTACTCATGAAGAGTGAATGAGCGCCGGGAGTCGTAGCCCGGTTCCCCCCTCCTCGTTACACGGTGTGCGGTCCGCGGTATGGGATCGCATTGCCAACTAGGAGGAACAATGCTCAAGAAGGTCGTCGCCACCGCGGCTGCCACCGGCTCCCTGGTGCTCGCTGGTGCGGGCATGGCCGTTGCCGACGCCGGCGCCAAGGGTGCCGCCGTGAACTCCCCGGGCGTGCTGTCCGGCAACGTCGTTCAGGTCCCCGTGCACGTGCCCGTCAACGTGTGCGGCAACACCGTGAACATCATCGGGCTGCTGAACCCGGCGTTCGGCAACACCTGCATCAACGACTGACGTCGTTCTCCCCGCTAGGGGAATCCGCCCCATCGGGGCGAACACCGCCGCGCGGCCCTGGAGTGCGAGCCACGTGCTCCAGGGCCGTCGGCCTTCTGGACGAGTCGATGTGACGGTACGACAGCCGTACCGACTCGTGATTTCGTGAGAAATGAAGTCAGGGGAAGAACCATGCGACAGGTCACCAGAAAAGGCCTGATCACCGTGGCCGCGGCGGGCGGCGTGCTCGCGATCTCGGGGGGCTCTGCCTTCGCCGACGCGACCGCCGACGGCGGTGCCGTGAACTCGCCCGGCGTGCTGTCCGGCAACTCGGTGCAGGCGCCGGTGCATGTGCCGGTCAACGCGTGCGGCAACACCGTGAACGTCATCGCGCTGCTGAACCCGGCGTTCGGCAACACCTGCGTCAACGACGGTGGTGACGCCTCCTCCGCGCAGACGGACGGCGGCCACCAGAACGGCGGCCAGGACGCGCCGGACGCCCACCAGGGCGGCGGTCACGAAGGCGGCAGCACCGCCGAGAGCACCACGGCCAACTCGCCGGGCGTCGGCTCGGGCAACAACGTGCAGGTGCCCGTCGAGGTGCCGGTCAACGCCTGCGGGAACAGCGTCGACGTGGTCGGTCTGCTCAACCCGACCTTCGGCAACGGCTGCGCGAACGAGTCGGGGCACACCCCCGACCAGCCGGACACCCCGGAGGAGCCGAACACTCCGGAGGAGCCGAACACCCCGGAGAAGCCCAAGCCCGAGGGTGAGAAGCCGGAGGCCCCGAAGGAGCAGCCGAGCGCCCCGGAGACCCAGACGGTCGCCACGCCGGAACTCGCCCAGACCGGCGCCGGCTACCAGCTGGAGACGGCCCTGGGCATGGGCGCGAGCCTGCTGCTCGGCGGGGCCGTGCTCTACCGCCGCGCCCGCGCCGCCCAGCGCTGACGCGAACCGTCACACCCCTCGGCCGCCCAGGCCGAAGAGCGGGCTCCGCGCAGCGGGGCCCGCTCGCGCGTCCGGGCCGCGTCGGGACGGTCACCAGGTGGCGCGCAGCTGGCGGATGATCCGGCGGCGCAGCCGGACGCGCCGGCTGCCGTCCGGAAACAGCCGCAGCCTGTCCAGTTCCCAGTGTCCGTACTCGGCGTGGTCGGTGAGGAGCTGCGTGGCGGCCTTGCGAGAGACCCCACGCGGAACGTACACATCGCGAAATTCGTATTCCGGCATCTCATCCATTGTGCGGGCAGGGGCCGATTGCGGATAGCGTCTGCACTATGTCTGATGCTGAGCAGCCGACCGCTGCCGAGGTACGCGCCGCCGCGGATGCGGTCAAGGCCGCGCTGGACCGGCACCTGGAGGCGGTCGAGCGCCGCGCGGAGGCTTCCTCCGGAGGCGTGACCGACCCCGCCGCCGACACCGCCGTCTACGCCGCCTTCGACGAGCTGGCCGCGGCGGGCGAGGCGTACGACGAGCTGCTCTACGACGCCTACGACGAGGTCACCCCGTTCGAGATCCCCGGCGGCGACACCATGCCCGACTACACCGGGCCGGACGAGCCGCGGGCGCTCAGCGTCCTCATCCGCCGCGACTACACGGTCACCGAGCCGTCCCGGCTGCTGTCGCAGGCCCAGCGCGTCACCGACCTCGACCCCGAGTCCGCGGACGAGTCCGAGTGGGGCGCCGGACACAGCGTGCACGCCGCCCTCGGTGTGCTCTTCGGCGAGTACGAGCCCGACGAGATCGCGACCCGGCACAAGGAGTTCGGCCTCGAGGAGGGCGACGCCACACTGTGGATCGCCGCCGCCGACGAGCCGGGCGAGCCGGGGGAGTGGCTCGCGGCGCCGTTCGACGAGGCCGACCCCGAGCGGGTGGTGTGCCGGTTCGACGTCAGCACCGTCTTCGACGACGAGGACGTCGACGGCGACCCGGGCACGACCGGCGGCCGCAGGGGCGCACCCGTCCGCTGACCCGCGCCCGCCGCGATCCGGGGCCCACGACAGGGCGGACGCGGCGGCGCCGGGGCAGCACGGCTAACCGGTGCCGCCGCGCACCGCCGCGACAGCCTGCGCGAGCAGTCTCCGCAGGCGGGTGGTGCGCTCCGGCGCCGTACGGCCCGCGACGGCCTCGGCCAGGGCGTGCTCCGCGCCGTGCACCACCGACAAGTGCCGTGCCGCACGCCCGAACGCCGTGTACACCCACTCACGGGTCAGGGCGTCCGTCGCGTCTCCCGGCAGCACGGCGACCACGGCCGGCCAGCGCGCCCCCGCGGCCTGGTGGGCCGTGACCGCCCAGCCGTGCCGGACCGTCGCGGTCACCCGGTCCGGACGCACGGCGACCGTGCGCCCGGGCAGCTCGATGCGCAGGCCGTCGTCGTCGCCCGCCGCCACCGTGCCCGTCGCCCCGCGGCCGGGGGCGGGGGAGTACAGCACCCGGTCGCCCGGGTCGAAGCCGCCGAACCGTCCCGGGCCGGGATTGAGCCGTTCCTTCAGCGCGGCGTTCAGTACGCGGGTGCCCGCCGCCCCGTCGTGGCCCGGCACGATCACCTGTGTCTCGCCCGCGGGCACGCCGATCGCCCGCGGCACCGAGTCCGCGACCAGCTGCACGGTGCGGTGCACCGCCTCACCTGCGTCGCGCACCGGGACGATGACCACTTCCCGGTCCGGCGCCTCGACCTGGAGCAGCTCTCCGGCGCCCACGCCCGAGACCAGCTCGCCCAGCGGACCCGGGTCGGGCGTACGGGAGACGACCTGCGGGCAGCAGCGGGCGGCGGGCACATCGTGGAAGACCTGTCCCGGGCCGGCCGGGCCCAGCTCGTGCGGGTCGCCGCTGAGAACCAGCCGGGCCCCGTCCGGCAGCGACTCGGCCAGCGCCGCCGCCTCCTCGGTCCCGAGCTGCGCCGCGTCGCACACGACCAGCAGGTCCAGCTCCCAGAGGCCGTCGGCGTCCCGGGGCGGGCCCTCGCGGCCGGTCAGCAGCCCGGCCACCGTGCCCGCGGCGACGCCGCCGTCGTCGGGCAGCAGCCGGGCCAAGCGCTCCCGGCCGTTCTCCCCGTGCGCCACGGCGAAGGCCCGCAGGCCGAGGGTGCCGGCGGACGCGGCCAGGAAGGCGGGCTCGGCCCGGGCCGCCTCGCCGCCGCTGTGCGTGACCACGCCGTGGCCCGCCGTGGCCCGCACCAGCTCCGCGGCCGACGGAGTCGGGGCCGCAGCGGCGACCGCCTCCCACGCGTCGGCGTCTCCGGCCAGAACCGTGCCCGCCAGGCGGGCCAGGGCGTCCGCGAGACTCTCCTCGGCCAGCGCGTGCCGCTCCAGCCCGACCAGAAGCCGGACCGGACGTTCCTCCTCGCCGCCCTCGCCGCCCTCGCCGCCCTCGCCGCCCGTCGCGTCCGCCTCGGACGCGTCGGCGGCCGCACGGTCGGTGACGTCCAGGGAGTCCAGCGCCTCCTCGAACACCAGCACGGTGCCATCGTCGACGGTGGCACGCACCGCCTCGTCCGGCTCCGGTACCGCGTGCTGCGCCAGTGCCCGGCCGAGTGTGGCCGGTTCGAGCACGGTGTGGCCCCGTGCGGCGGCACGCTCCAGCATCCGCACCACCAGCGCGCGGGCGCGCCGTTCGTCGCCCGGCCCGCACGTGTCCCCGAGCAGTGCGCGGGCGAAGGAGTCGGCCTGCTCGGTCCGGACGGCGGGGACGGCGAGCAGCTGCCACGGGTCCGCGGCCAGCACCTCGTCCGCCTGCTCGCCCAGCGCCGCGACGACCTGCTCGCCCAGCGCCTCCGGCGCGCCACCCCGGGCCAGCACCGCGCGGACGGCGTCGGGCACGGTCACGGGGGCGGGCTCGCCGTCACCCGCCCCGGCTGCGGCGACCGGCCCCGGGCCGCCCGGGGCACGGGGCGCCCGGCGGGCGGGCGGGCGCAGCCGGTCGGTGAAGAACGAGTCCGCGGACCGCTCGCCGCTCTCCACCGCCCGCACCGCGGCGAGGAGTTCGGCGGCCCTCGCGTTGCCGCCCGCGGGCGCGTCGGCCGCGCCGTCGCCGGTGGCGTCCTGGCTGGTCACAGCTCGCTCCAGTCCTGGTCGGGATAGCGGTGCACCGGAGCGGACACGTCGTCCAGCGCCCGCCGGATCTCGTGGGGAAGACTAAGCCCCTCCACTGACAACGCCTCACCGAGCTGCTCCGCCGTCCGCGCTCCCACCACCGGCGCCGTCACACCCGGCCTGTCCCGCACCCACGCCAGCGCCACCTGCAGCGGGCTGACGGCCAGTCCGTCGGCTGCGGTGGCCACCGCGTCCACGATCCGCGCGGCCGTCTCGTCCAGGTACGGCGCCACGAAGGAGGCCAGCCGCTCCGACGCGCCGCGCGACCCCGGCGGGGGCGTGGCGTCCCGGTACTTGCCGGTGAGCACGCCCCGTCCCAGCGGTGAGGACGGCAGCAGGCCGAGTCCCAGGTCCCGCGCGGCCGGCAGCACCTCGCGCTCCACGCCGCGCTGCAGCAGCGAGTACTCCATCTGTGTGCATGCCAGCCGGGTCCGTGTGCCGGGCGCGGCGAGCTGCCAGGTCGCGGCCTTGGCGAGCTGCCAGCCGGAGAAGTTCGACAGGCCCGCATACCGGGCGCGGCCGCTGGTCACCGCGATGTCCAGTGCCTGGAGCGTCTCGTCCAGCGGCGTGAGGGCGTCGAAGGCGTGCAGCTGCCACAGGTCGACGTGGTCCGTGCCCAGGCGCTCCAGCGACGCGTCGAGGGAGGCCAGCAGGTGCCCGCGGGACGCGTCGAAGCGGCGCTCCGGGTCGGGGACGCTGCCCGCCTTGGTGGCGATCACCAGGTCGCGGCGGGGCACCTTGTCCTGCAGCAGCCCGCCCAGCAGGTACTCGGCGCCGCCGTCCGCGTACACGTCGGCGGTGTCCACCAGGGTGCCGCCGGCCTCCCAGAAGGCCCTGAGCTGGGCGGCGGCGTCGCGCTCGGCCGTGTACCCGTCGCCCGGCTCGCGGCCCCAGGTGAGCGTGCCCAGCCCGATCCGCGACACGCGCAGGCCGGTGTGCCCCAGCTGCCTCGACTCCATGGGCGTTGAGCGTACCGACGGGCACACGCTAGAGTCCCCGGGACATCGTAGTTACTGATCAGTAAGGGGGCCGGTATGCGGCTCGGCATCAACCTCGGCTACTGGGGAGCCGGGATGGACGCGGACAACCTCGCCGTCGCCCAGGAGGCGGACCGCCTCGGCTACGCCGTGTGCTGGGCCGCCGAGGCCTACGGCTCGGACGCCCCGACCGTGCTCTCCTGGGTCGCCGCCCAGACCGAACGCATCGACGTCGGCTCCGGCATCTTCCAGATCCCCGCCCGCACTCCCGCCATGACGGCCATGACCGCCGCCACCCTGGACACCCTCACCGGCGGACGCTTCCGCCTCGGCCTCGGCGTGTCCGGCCCGCAGGTCTCCGAGGGCTGGTACGGCGTGAAGTTCGACAAGCCGCTGGCTCGCACCCGCGAGTACGTCGAGATCGTCCGCAAGGCCATGACGCGCGAGCGTCTGACCCACCAGGGCGAGCACTGGACGCTTCCCCTGCCGGACGGGCCGGGCAAGCCGATCAAGCTCACCGTCCACCCGGTGCGCGAGCACATCCCGCTCTACATTGCCGCCATCGGCCCCAAGAACCTGGAGCAGACCGGCGAGATCGCGGAGGGCGCACTGCTGGTGTTCTTCTCGCCCGAGCACGCCGAGGAGACCACGCTGGGAGCCGTGCGTGCCGGCCGGGCCAAGGCCGGCAAGGACCTGGACGGCTTCGACATCTGCCCCACCGTGCCGATGGCCGTCGGCGACGACGTGGACGCCCTCGCCGACCTGTTCCGGCCCTACACCGCGCTGTACGTGGGCGGCATGGGCAGCCGCAAGCAGAACTTCTACAACAAGCTCGCCCAGCGCATGGGCTACGAGAAGGAGGCGGCGGAGATCCAGGACAAGTACCTGGACGGCGACAAGGAGGGCGCCGCGGCGGCCGTGCCGAAGCAGCTCATCGACTCCACCACGCTGCTCGGCCCCGTGGACCGCATCGCCGACCGGATGCGGGCCTACGCGGAGGCGGGCGTCGGCACCCTCTCCCTCGCCCCCGCCGGCTTCACGCTGGACGAGCGGATCGGCGCCCTGCGGGCCGGGGTGGAGGCCATGGAGCGCGCCGGACTCGCCTGACGCGCGGCTCTCCGCCACCCGGCTTCGGGGAGGCGACGGGGACGGGGGCCCGGGGGAGTGCGCCAGGGAGATCACGGCCGTGGTGGGGGCTCGGGGGGTCATCCCCGCCACGGCCGTCACCCCCTCAACGCCGCAGCGCCTCCGGAGGTTACGCACCCGCGCCGACGAGCACTCCACCGGCCACGTTCGGCCCTCGGGGGCCTGTCCGCCTACCCTGGCAGCCATGCCCACGCTGATCCTCCTGCGGCACGGCCGGTCCACCGCCAACACCGCCGGCCTGCTCGCCGGCCGCACACCGGGGATCGCCCTGGACGAACTCGGCCGGAAACAGGCCGCCGACCTGCCCGCCCGCATCGCGCCGCTCGCCCCCGTGCTCGCCGTCACCAGCCCGCTCCAGCGCTGCCGGGAGACCCTCGCCCCGCTCACCGAGGCCCGCCCGGACCTGGCCGTGCACACCGAGGACCGGATCAACGAGTGCGACTACGGCGACTGGACCGGCCGCAAGCTCGGCGAGCTGTCCGACGAGCCGCTGATGGCCGCCGTCCAGCAGCACCCGTCCGCCGCCGCCTTCCCGGGCGGCGAATCGATGCGTGCCATGCAGCACCGCGCGGTCGAGGCGGTGCGCGACTGGAACGCACGCGTCGAGGCCGAACACGGCCCCGGCGCCTGCTACCTGATGTGCGCCCACGGCGACATCATCAAGTCCGTCGTCGCCGACGCCCTCGGCATGCACCTGGACCTCTTCCAGCGCGTCTCCGTCAGCCCCTGCTCCGTCACCGTCGTCCGCTACACCGCGCTGCGCCCGTTCCTTCTGCGGCTCGGGGACACCGGTGAACTCGACTCCCTGGCACCACCGCCCGATCAGGATCCGCCGCCCGGCGACGGATCGGCGACCGGCACGCCCGCTGCCGCCCCCGGAACGGGTACCGGAACCGGAACCGACGCCTCCGAGGCGCCCGTGGGCGGCGGTCTCTAGGCACGCCCTCAGGCGCGGTGATCGCCTGGCGCAGTAGGGTGCCAGTGACCGAAGCAGTCGACGACAACGGAGCAGGACGTGTCCCGTCAGGTGTTCCTCTACGACCCGCCGGACCGGTTCGTGGCCGGCACGGTCGGGCTGCCTGGCCGCAGAACCTTCTTCCTCCAGGCCACGGCGGCCGGCCGCACCACCAGCGTGGCGCTGGAGAAGGCGCAGGTGGAAGCCCTGGCGGAACGGATCGACGAGCTGCTGGACGAGGTGGTGCGGCGCTCCGGCGGCAACGCCCCGGTACCCGCCGTCGCCCCCGCCGAGGTGGACGACACCGAGCCGCTCCAGTCCCCGGTGGACGAGGAGTTCCGGGTCGGCACGATGGCGCTGGCCTGGGACGGGGACGGCGAGCGGATGGTCGTCGAGGCCCAGGCCGTGGTGGAGCTGGAGGCCGACTCCGACGAGGATCTCGCCGAGGCCGAGGAACGCCTGCTCCAGGACGACGAGAACGGCCCGCCCATGCTGCGGGTCCGCATCAGCGGCGCGATGGCCCGCGCCTTCGCCAAGCGCGCCCTGGAGGTCGTGAACGCCGGGCGGCCACCCTGCCCGCTGTGCAGCCTGCCGCTCGACCCGGAGGGACACGTATGTCCGCGCCAGAACGGGTACCGACGGAGCGAGTGACCACCCTCCCGACCGCGGCCGCACGCGACCTGCTCGCCCACGGCACGCTCACCGTCCGCGGACGCATCCGCAACGCCTCCAACGCCGTGCTCTTCGCCACGGTCGACGCGGACGGCGAAACCCTCGACTGCGTCTACAAGCCGGTTGCCGGCGAACGTCCCCTGTGGGACTTCCCCGACGGCACCCTGGCCGCCCGCGAGGTCGCCGCGTACGAGGTGTCCGAGGCGACCGGCTGGAGCCTGATCCCGCCCACCGTGCTGCGCGACGGCCCGTACGGCGAGGGCATGTGCCAGGCATGGGTCGGCCCGCCGCCCGGCCGGGAACCCTCGGACTCTTCGGGCCCCTCGGACCTCTCGGACGACGAGGATGACGAGGATGCCGAGGACGACGACGGCAGCGGCCTCGGGGAGCTGTTCACCCTGGTCGAGGGAGGGACGCCACCCCCCGGCTGGAAGGCCGTCGGCCACGCCGAGACCGAGGACGGCCGGCCCGCCCTCTTCGTGCACGCCGACGATCCCCGCCTGCGGCGGCTCGCCGTGCTGGACGCGGTGCTCAACAACGCCGACCGCAAGGGCGGACACCTGCTCACCTCGCGTGACGGGCGCCTCCAGGCCATCGATCACGGCGTGACCTTCCACGCCGAGGACAAGCTGCGCACCCTGCTCTGGGGCTGGGCCGGCGAACCGCTGACCGGGGAGGCGGTCGCCGCGCTGCGCGTGCTCCGGGACGCGCTGGCGGACGGCGCGCCGCTCGCCCGCCGCCTGCCGCGGCTGCTCACGCCTGCCGAGGTGGACGCCGTGCGCGGACGCGTCGGCGCGCTGCTGGCCGCCGGGCGCCACCCGCTGCCCGGCGGCGACTGGCCCGCCATCCCCTGGCCCCCGCTCTAGGACCCGTCCGGGCAGCAAGCTGGTCCGGCTGCCCGCACCCGGCTCGCGCCGTTCGTCAAGGGTGCCCATCCGGCCGTATCGACCGCCGGGTTCGTGGCCGGTACAGCCGTGCGGTTAGGCTCGACGCATGCATGCCTGGCCCGCTTCCGAGGTCCCCGCGCTGCCTGGTCAGGGCCGCGACCTCCGGATCCACGACACCGCCACCGGGGGGCGGGTGACCTCCACCCCGGGGCCCGTCGCCCGCCTCTACGTCTGCGGCATCACCCCGTACGACGCCACCCACCTGGGGCACGCGGCGACGTACAACGCGTTCGACCTCGTCCAGCGCGTGTGGCTCGACACCAAGCGCCAGGTCCACTACATCCAGAACGTCACCGACATCGACGACCCCCTGCTGGAACGCGCGGCGACCACCGGGGAGGAGTGGGCCGCGCTCGCCGAGCGCGAGACGGCGCTGTTCCGGGAGGACATGACGGCGCTGCGGATGCTCCCGCCGCAGCACTTCGTCGGCGCGGTGGAGACCATCCCCCGCATCGTCCCGCTCGTCGAACGTCTCCGGGACGCGGGCGCCGCGTACGAACTGGACGGCGACGTCTACTTCTCCGTCGCCGCGGACCCCCACTTCGGCGAGGTCTCCGGCCTCGACGCGGGCACCATGCGGACCCTGTCCGCCGAACGCGGCGGCGACCCGGACCGCCCGGGCAAGAAGAACCCGCTCGACCCGATGCTGTGGATGGCCGCCCGCGACGGCGAGCCCAGCTGGGACGGCGGCTCCCTCGGCCGCGGCCGGCCCGGCTGGCACATCGAGTGCGTCGCCATCGCCCTGGACCACCTCGGCATGGGCTTCGACGTGCAGGGCGGCGGCTCCGACCTCGCCTTCCCGCACCACGAGATGGGCGCCTCGCACGCCCAGGCCCTCACCGGTGAGCACCCGTTCGCCCGCACCTACGTCCACGCCGGCATGGTCGCCCTGGACGGGGAGAAGATGTCGAAGTCCAAGGGCAATCTGGTCTTCGTCTCCGCCCTGCGCCGCGACGGCGTCGACCCCGCGGCCATCCGGCTGTCCCTGCTGGCCCACCACTACCGCTCCGACTGGGAGTACACCGACGGCGTGCTCCAGGAGGCCGAGCAGCGGCTCGCCCGCTGGCGCAGCGCCGTCTCCCGGCCGGACGGGCCGCCCGCCGACGGTGTCCTCGCGGAGATCAGGGAAGCTCTCGCCGACGACCTCGACGCCCCCGCCGCCCTCGCCGCCGTCGACCGCTGGGCCGCCGCGCAAGCCGCGGCCGGCGGCACCGACACCGCCGCACCGGGCCTGGTCTCACGGGCCGTCGACGCCCTCCTGGGCGTCGCGCTCTGACCCACCCGTCCGAGGAACGCTCAGCGGCCCGCCGCGAAGGACCACCCTTCGCGGCGGGCCGCACACCTACCGCGCACCGGCCGGGCCCGCCCGGCCTCAGTCGTCGTTCTCCTCCCGGCGGTCCCGCTCCGCGGACCCGCCCGTGCCCGGAGTGCCGTCGCCGGGCCCCTCCGCGTCGCCGCGGTCGTCGTCCGGCCCACTCCGCGCCTCGGGACCCGTGCTCCCGGAGCGCCCCGCGGAACGCCTCCCGCCGCCGGGACCACGTCCGCGTCCGCCCGCTCCCCGCCCGCCGCCGCGCCGGAACGATCCGCTCTCCGGCCCCTCCCCGGCCCGCCCGGCGGACGGGCCGCCGTCCCGGCGGCGCAGGTACCGCTCGAACTCCTTCGCGATCGCCTCACCGGACGCCTCCGGCAGCTCCGCGGTGTCCCGTGCCTCCTCCAGCGACTGGACGTACTCCGCCACCTCGCTGTCCTCCGCCGCGAGCTGATCCACGCCCACCTGCCAGGCCCGCGCGTCCTCCGGCAGCTCGCCCAGCGGCACGCGCAGCTCCAGCAGGTCCTCCAGCCGGTTCAGCAGCGCGAGCGTCGCCTTGGGATTCGGTGGCTGCGACACGTAGTGCGGCACCGACGCCCACAGGCTGACGGCCGGGACTCCCGCGTGCGTGCACGCCTCCTGGAGGATGCCGACGATGCCGGTGGGCCCCTCGTACCGCGACTCCTCCAGCTGGAGGGTCCGCGCCAGATCCGGGTCCGAGGTCACCCCGGTCACCGGGACGGGGCGGGTGTGCGGCGTGTCGCCGAGCAGGGCGCCCAGTACCACCACCATCTCGACGCCCAGTTCGTGCGCGAAGCCGAGCACCTCGTTGCAGAAGGAACGCCACCGCATGCTCGGCTCGATGCCCCGGACCAGCACCAGGTCACGGGGCCTGCCCTTGCCGTCGGAGTCGCCGACGCGCACGACCGACAGCCGTGTCGTGGGCCAGGTGATCTTGCGGGCCCCGTCGTCCAGCCACACCTGCGGGCGGTTGACCTGGAAGTCGTAGTAGTCCTCGGCGTCCAGCGCCGCGAACACCTCGCCCTTCCACTCCCGCTCCAGGTGCGCGACCGCGGCGGAGGCGGCGTCGCCGGCGTCGTTCCAGCCTTCGAACGCGGCCACCATGACCGGGTCGACCAGCTCGGGAACCCCCTCGAGCTCGATCACCCAGCGCCTCCTTACCCCCGGTCCGGAGCACTGCGCTCCGCACCGGCTGCCGTACGTGTTCCGTGCCTCGCCCAGCCTACGGCGTGCGGCCCCTCCCGCCGCATCCTTCGTGGCGGCGCGGACACGCTCCGGGGACCGCACCAGTCGCGGCGGTAGGCCCGCCAGTCGGCGGGTGTCGCCGCGAAGTCGACGTACAGCGCCACCCCGAACCTCCGGCGCGACGGGTCCTCGCGTCCCAGCCCCAGCCGCACGCCGCGCACGGCCGCCGGGACCGTCTCGGCCTCCGGCTCCCGGCCGGGGGTGTCGGTGTGGTAGAAGGGCAGGCCCATCAGCACGTCCACGTCCTCCGGCGCGTTCTCCAGCGCCAGCTCCGTCTGCTGCGCGACGTAGCCGCCGTACAGGCTCTCCAGCGGCGTCCAGGTGTCGTACGACATCACCGCGACCTGGTCGACCCGCCGCGCGACCTGCCCGAAATAGTCCCGCGACCACCACTTCGTGCGCCCGTCCTCAGTGAGCAGCCCGGCGAGCGCGTGACCGCCGGGGACCGGGTCGATCTGGTGCGAGGCGACCGAGAGGACTCCGCCGCGTCCGTGCACGGTCCGCCGCAGCCGGTCCAGCAGCCGCAGGTAGTGCGGGCTGCCCGAGCGCAGCGGCTCCAGGTTCAGGTGCACGCCGTCGAAACCCAGGTCCAGCACCCGCCGCGCACTGTCCACGACGGCCCGCCGGGCGGCCGGATCGGGCAGCAGCAGCCCGCCAGGGTCGCCGTCCTCGTACACCACCAGCTGACCCAGCCATGCCTGCACCCGTACGTCCGGGAGCTCCCGCCGCACGGACTCCAGCAGCCACGCGGCCCGCGGATGCCGCTCCGGGCGCAGCGTGCCGTCGAACTCCATCGGGCCGGTGTGCACGTACAGGTCGCGGATGCCGGTCCCCTCGACACGGCGCTTCAGCCGCGCCAGGTCGTCCCCGTCCCGGCGGCCGTCGACCCAGGCGTGTCCCAGCCACACCGCGTCCCGGCCGCGGGTGAGGGCGTCCTCGGGCGGAACGCCCGCGTAGAACGCCCGCAGCGTCACCGCGCCCGTGAGCGGTGGCAGCACCAGCAAGGCGGCCAGCACCGCCGCGGCCCGCTTCAGCCCCCGCCTCGTCGGCCGCAGGCCGCGCAGCACCTTCCCCACGCCCATGAACGTTCCCCCTGCCGTACGTCGGACGGGTGATCACCCTGCCACACGGGAGCGGGGGAGCGGCCGTCAGTCCTCGCGCGCCGCCAGCAGCGCCGCGACCCGGTCGCGGACCGGTTCGGTGTCCAGGCCGCGCACGGTCAGCGTGGTGCGGCGGCGCAGCACGTCGTCCACGGTCTGCGCCCACTCCCGGTCCCGCGCGTAGACGACCTGCGCCCAGATCTCCGGCCCGTCCGGGTGGATCCGCTCGCCCAGCGCCGCGTCCTCGTCCACCAGCCGCGCGACGTCGAACGCGAGGGAGCCGTAGTGGGTGGCGAGCTGACGTGCCGTCGCCGGGTCCATGCCGGCCCCGGCCCGCCCGTCCGCCAGCAGCCGGTGGGCCACCGCGTCCGGGTTGGCGATACCGGGCAGCGGCGTGCGCCGCACCAGCGAGGAGACCGGTACCGGCACGCCCGCCGCCCCGGCGGTCCCGCCCACGGAGGGGAGCGCGGCCAGCTTGTTCATGACGGCCCGTCCGATGTGCCGGTAGGTGGTCCACTTGCCGCCCGCGACCGACAGCATGCCGCCGCGGCCCTCCGACACCACCGTCTCCCGTTTCGCGGACTCCACTCCGCCCGGCCCGCCCGGCAGCACCCGCAGACCGGCGAACGCGTACGTCATCAGGTCCCGGGACAGGTGCTCGCGGCGCACCGAGAGCGACGCCTCGTCGAGAATCTGCGCGATGTCCGCCTCGGTGGCGCTCACGTCGGCCGGGTCGCCCTCGTACGCCTCGTCGGTGGTGCCCAGCAGAAGCTGGTCCTCCCACGGCAGGGCGAAGGTGATGCGGTACCGGTCGATGGGCGTGGCCAGCGCCGCGCGCCACGGCGAGCGCCGGCGCAGCACCAGGTGGGCGCCCTTGGACAGCCGGATGCTGGGTGCCGCGCCGGGGTCCTCCATCCGCCGCACGTGGTCCACCCAGGGACCGGTGGCGTTGAGCACCAGCCGTGCGTCGACGCCGAACTCGGTACCGTCCAGGCGGTCCCGCAGCTCCGCGCCGGTCACCCGTCCGCCGGCGGACCGCAGGCCGGTCACCTCGGCGTGGTTGAGCGTCACCGCGCCGGACTCGACGGCGGCGCGCACCGTCATCACGGCCACCCGGGAGTCGTTCATCTGATGGTCGGAGTAGACCGCGACCGCCTTGAGGTTCTCCGTACGCAGCCCGGGGTTCGCCGCCGCCGCCTTCGCGGGGGAGATGACCCGGCCGACGCCGTCGCCGAACGCGGACAGCGCCGAATAGGCGAACACGCCCGCGCCCAGCTTGGCCGCGCCGTGCGGGCCTCCCCGGTACACCGGCAGGTGGAAGGTGAGCGGGTTGACCAGGTGCGGAGCGACGTCCTTCGCCAGCACCCGCCGCTCGTGGTGGTTCTCCGCCACCAGCCGGACGGCGCCGGTCTGGAGGTAGCGCAGCCCGCCGTGCACGAGCTTGGAGGAGGCGGAGGAGGTGGCGCCGGCGAAGTCGCCGGCGTCCACCATCGCCACCCGCAGCCCGGACTGCGCGGCGTGCCAGGCGACCGAGGTCCCCAGAATGCCGCCGCCGATCACCAGCAGGTCGTACGTTCCCCGGTCCAGCAGCTCCCTGGTCTCGGCGCGGCCCTGACGGCCGAAGGCGTTCCCGCCGCGTGCGGGCGTGCCGAGGGTGGTCGCGGTCATGCTGATCAGTTCTCCTCTTCGATCCAGCCCATGGTCCGCTGGACGGCCTTGAGCCAGTTGCGGTACTCGCTCTCGCGCTTCCCGCTGTCCATGCGGGGCGTCCACTCGGCCGCCCGCTTCCAGTTGGCGCGGAGCGCCTCGGTGTCCGGCCAGAAGCCGACGGCGAGGCCGGCGGCGTAGGCGGCGCCGAGGCAGGTGGTCTCGGCGACCATCGGCCGTACGACCGGGGCGTCGAGGAAGTCCGACATGGTCTGCATCAGCAGGTTGTTGGACGTCATGCCGCCGTCGACCTTGAGCGAGCTCAGCTCGACGCCGGAGTCCTTCTGCATCGCGTCGACGATCTCCCGCGTCTGCCAGGCGGTGGCCTCCAGCACGGCCCGCGCCAGGTGCGCCTTGGTGACGTAGCGGGTCAGGCCCGTGATGACGCCGCGCGCGTCGGACCGCCAGTACGGCGCGAACAGGCCGGAGAAGGCGGGCACGAAGTAGGCGCCGCCGTTGTCGTCGACGGAGCTGGCGAGCGTCTCGACCTCGGCCGCGCTGTTGATCAGGCCCATCTGGTCGCGCATCCACTGCACCAGCGCGCCGGTGATGGCGATGGAACCCTCCAGCGCGTACACCGGCTTCTCCTCGCCGATGCGGTAACCGACCGTGGTGAGCAGGCCGTTGTAGGAGTTGACGGCCTCCTCGCCGGTGTTCAGCAGCAGGAACGTGCCCGTGCCGTAGGTGGACTTCGCCTCCCCGGGGGCGTAGCAGGTCTGACCGAACAGTGCGGCCTGCTGGTCGCCCAGGGCCGAGGCCACCGGCACGCCCTCCAGCGCGCCCCGGGCGTGCCCGTACACCTCGGCCGAGGAGCGGATCTCCGGCAGCAGCGAGAGGGGGACGCCCATCGACTCGCAGATCTTCTCGTCCCACTGGAGCGTGCGCAGGTTCATCAGCATGGTGCGCGAGGCGTTGGTGACGTCGGTGACGTGCACCCCGCCGTCCGGGCCGCCGGTGAGGTTCCAGATCACCCAGGAGTCCATCGTGCCGAACAGCAGCTCGCCGCGCTCGGCGCGCTCCCGCAGGCCGTCGACGTTGTCCAGCAGCCAGCGGATCTTGGGACCGGCGAAGTAGGAGGCGAGGGGGAGGCCCGTCTCGCGGCGGAACCGGTCCTGGCCGACGTTGCGGCCCAGCTCCTTGCACAGCGCGTCGGTGCGGGTGTCCTGCCAGACCAGGGCGTTGTGCACGGGCTCGCCGGTGGCGCGGTCCCAGAGCAGTGTGGTCTCGCGCTGGTTGGTGATGCCGAGCGCCTTGACGTCCTCCCGGGAGATGCCGGCCCGCTCCAGTGCGCCGGCGACCACCTCCTGGACGTTGGTCCAGATCTCGGCGGCGTCGTGCTCGACCCAGCCGGGGCGGGGAAGGATCTGCTCGTGCTCCTTCTGGTCGACCGACACGATCCGGCCGTCCCGGTCGAAGACGATGCAGCGGCTGGAGGTCGTGCCCTGGTCGATGGCGGCGATGAACTCGCGCTTCGGGGCGTTCGCGGCGGGGGTCTCGCTCATGATGGGCTCCGGTGGCGTCGGGATGGGCTTGCGGTCGGGTTCTCAGGCGAAGGCGAGGGTGTACAGGCCGCCGGCCAGTGCGCCGCCGAGCAGCGGGCCTGCCACCGGCACCCAGGCGTAGCTCCAGTCTGATCCGCCCTTGTTCGGCAGCGGCAGCAGCGCGTGCACCAGGCGCGGGCCGAGGTCGCGGGCCGGGTTGATGGCGTAGCCGGTCGGGCCGCCCAGCGACAGGCCGATGCCGACGACGACCAGCGCGGTGATCAGTACGCCCAGCGGGCCCAGCCCCTCACCCTCCTGGTTCAGGCCCTGGGTGAGGATGGCCAGCACCAGCACGACCGTGGCGACGACCTCGGTGGCGAGGTTCTGCCAGGTGTTCCGGATCTCGGGGGCGGTGGAGAATATGCCGAGCACGGGACCGGGTCCCGGAGTGGCCGGGCCCTGAGCCGTACGGTCGGCCACCGCCGTCTCCTGCGCACCCGGGCCGCCGGTCGCCTCCCGGCCGGTGAGGTGGGCCAGGAACTGGCCGTAGTAGGCCACCCACACCAGCGAGGCGCCCAGCATCGCGCCGATCATCTGCGCCAGCACGTAGGCGGGCACGTCGCTCCATTCGGTACCGCCCTGCACGGCCAGGCCCACGGTCACCGCGGGATTGAGGTGCGCGCCGGACACGCCGGCGGCGATGTAGGCGCCGGTGAGCACCGCCATGCCCCAGCCGAGCGCGATGGCCGTCCAGCCGGCGTTGAACGCCTTGGAGTGCCGGAACGTGACGGCGGCGCACACGCCGCCGCCGAGCAGGATCAGCACCGCGGTGCCGACGATCTCGCCGAGGAAGATGTCGGAGGTGGACACCGGCGACTCCTTTGTTTCGTCCGATGAGGGGCAGGCGGCGGTGCGCGTTCTCGTCCGGTGTTCGACAATGCCGACCGCCGGACGGCAGTTTTCTCCGCCCAGCGGCAACCGTCAAGGGGCTGGACGCCGGGGGATGCCGCCGGAGCCCTCCCCGGCGGAGCATCCGGCCCGCGGCGGCCGGGCTTCAGAAACGCCCCGAACCCAGGTCGCGGGACACCGCGCGGGCGCAGTCCCGCACCGACGCCACCAGCGCCGGCCGCAGCTCCCCGGACCCGTCGCACACCCGCTCCACCGCGCCGGTGATGCCCACCGCGCCCACCGGCATCCGGCGCCGGTCGTGGATCGGCGCCGCGATGGACGCCAGCCCTTCCCAGGTCTCCTCCACGTCCGCCGCCCAGCCGCGCGCACGCGTCAGGTCCAGCACCGACTCCAGACCCCCGGGTGCGGTCACGGTCCGGCCGGTGAAAGCCTCCCGGGGCGACTCCAGCACCTCACTGTGCGCCACCGGGTCGTACGCCGAGAGCACCTTGCCCAGGGCGGTGCTGTGCAGCGGCTGCATCGCGCCCACCTCCAGCACCTGCCGGCTGTCGTCCGGGCGGAAGACGTGGTGCACCACCAGCACCCCCTGCTGGTGCAGCACCCCCAGGTAGACGCTCTCCCCACTGGACCGCGCCAGATCGTCCGTCCACACCAGCGCCCGGGCCCGCAGTTCGTGCACGTCCAGGTAGCTGTTGCCCAGCCGCAGCAGCTCCGCGCCGAGGGTGTACCGGCCGGTGGCCTCGTCCTGCTCGACGAAACCCTCCTGCTGGAGCGTGCGGATCAGCCCGTGGGCGGTGCCCTTGGCGAGCTGGAGGGCGGAGGCGATCTCGGAGAGGCCCAGGCGCCGTTCACCGCCCGCCAGCAGCCGCAGCACGGCCGCCGCCCGTTCGAGCGACTGGATGGTCCGGGCCATCGGCAGACTCCTTGCCGGATCGGGTGCATTCGACAATGCCGAACGCTATCGCTTGATGCCGACCCGCCGAAAGGCGAGGGCAATCCCCGGAGTGCCGTCCCGCTCCGCGGAACGCCCGGGAGCGCCTTGCCGTCGACGGCTACCCTGGTCTGGTGCGCCGTCCCCACGGGTGGCGCAAAGCCGACAGCCGTCGCATCCCAGGGAGCAGTTCCATGGCCTCGCCCAGCACGCCGTCCCCCGCCCGCACCACCCGTGCAGACGCCCTCCGCGAGGCACTGGCCTCCCGGGTCGTGGTCGCCGACGGAGCGATGGGCACGATGCTCCAGGCGCAGGACCCCTCGCTGGACGACTTCCAGCAGCTCGAAGGCTGCAACGAAATCCTCAACGTCACCCGCCCGGACATCGTCTCCGCCGTACACCGCGAGTACTTCGACGCCGGTGTGGACTGCGTGGAGACCAACACCTTCGGCGCCAACCTCGCGGCTCTCGGCGAGTACGACATCCCACACCGGATCTTCGAGCTCTCCGAGGCCGGGGTGCGCATCGCCCGCGACGTCGCCGAGGCGTTCGAGGAGGGCGACGGACGCGTCCGCTGGGTCCTCGGCTCCATGGGCCCGGGCACCAAGCTCCCGACCCTCGGACACGCCCCCTACGCCGCCCTGCGTGACGCGTACCAGGAGAACGCCGAAGGCATGATCGCCGGCGGTGCCGACGCCCTGCTGGTGGAGACCACCCAGGACCTGCTCCAGACCAAGGCCGCCGTGCTCGGCGCGCGCCGCGCCCTGGAAGCGACCGGCACGTCCCTGCCGCTGCTGTGCTCCGTCACCGTCGAGACCACCGGCACCATGCTCCTCGGCTCCGAGATCGGCGCCGCGCTGACCGCGCTGGAGCCGCTGGGCATCGACATGATCGGCCTGAACTGCGCCACCGGCCCGGCCGAGATGAGCGAACACCTGCGGTACCTCGCCCAGCACGCCGGGGTTCCGCTCTCCTGCATGCCCAACGCCGGCCTCCCCGTACTCGGCAAGGACGGCGCGCACTACCCGCTGACGGCACCCGAACTGGCCGACGCCCAGGAGTCGTTCATCAGCGACTACGGCCTCTCCCTCGTGGGCGGCTGCTGCGGCACCACCCCCGAACACCTGCGGCAGCTCGTCGAACGCGTCCGCGGCAGCGCCCCCGCCCCCCGCGCGCCGCAGCCCGAGCCGGGCGCCTCCTCGCTCTACCAGACCGTGCCCTTCCGCCAGGACACCTCCTACCTGGCGATCGGTGAGCGCACCAACGCCAACGGTTCCAAGAAGTTCCGCACCGCCATGCTGGAAGGCCGCTGGGACGACTGCGTGGAGTTGGCGCGGGACCAGATCCGCGAGGGCGCCCACCTGCTCGACCTCTGCGTCGACTACGTCGGCCGCGACGGCGTCGCCGACATGTCCGAACTCGCCGGGCGCTTCGCGACCGCGTCCACGCTGCCGATCGTGCTCGACTCCACCGAACCCGCCGTACTGCAGGCGGGCCTGGAAAAGCTCGGCGGACGCGCCGTCATCAACTCCGTCAACTACGAGGACGGCGACGGGCCCGACTCCCGCTTCGCCCGCATCACCCGCCTCGCCGCCGAACACGGCGCCGCGCTGATCGCGCTGACCATCGACGAGGAGGGCCAGGCCCGCACCCCGGAGCACAAGGTCGCCGTCGCCGAACGGCTCATCGAGGACCTCACCACCAACTGGGGCATCGCCGAGTCCGACATCCTCGTCGACTGCCTCACCTTCACCATCTGCACCGGGCAGGAGGAGTCCCGCAAGGACGGCGTCGCCACCATCGAGGCCATCCGCGAACTCAAGCGCCGCCACCCCGAGGTGCAGACCACCCTCGGCCTGTCCAACATCTCCTTCGGCCTCAACCCGGCCGCCCGGCAGGTGCTCAACTCCGTCTTCCTCGACGAGTGCGTCAAGGCCGGCCTCGACTCCGCGATCGTCCACGCCTCCAAGATCCTCCCCATCGCCCGGCTCGAAGAGGAGCAGGTCGAGGTGGCGCTCGACCTGATCCACGACCGCCGCCGCGAGGGCTACGACCCCCTCTCCCGGCTGCTGGAGCTCTTCGAGGGCGTGGACAGCAAGTCCCTCAAGGCCGGCAGGGCCGAGGAACTCGCCGCGCTGCCCCTGGAGGAACGCCTCCAGCGCCGGATCATCGACGGTGAACGCAACGGCCTGGAGGACGACCTGGAGGCCGCGCTGGCCGAGCGGCCGGCCCTGGACATCGTCAACGAGACCCTGCTGGCCGGCATGAAGGTCGTCGGCGAGCTGTTCGGCTCCGGCCAGATGCAGCTGCCGTTCGTGCTCCAGTCCGCCGAAGTGATGAAGTCCGCGGTGGCCCACCTGGAACCGCACATGGAGAAGTCGGACGACGAAGGCAAGGGCACCATCGTCCTCGCCACCGTCCGCGGCGACGTCCACGACATCGGCAAGAACCTCGTCGACATCATCCTGTCCAACAACGGCTACAACGTCGTCAACCTGGGCATCAAGCAGCCCGTCTCCGCCATCCTGGACGCCGCCCAGGAGCACCGGGCCGACGTCATCGGCATGTCCGGCCTGCTGGTCAAGTCCACGGTGATCATGAAGGAGAACCTGGAGGAACTGAACCAGCGCCGGATGTCCGCCGACTACCCCGTCATCCTCGGCGGCGCCGCCCTCACCCGCGCCTACGTCGAACAGGACCTGCACGAGATCTACGAGGGCGAGGTCCGCTACGCCCGCGACGCCTTCGAGGGGCTGCGCCTCATGGACGCCCTCATCGCCGTCAAGCGCGGAGTGCCCGGCGCGGAGCTGCCCGAACTGAAGAAGCGCCGGGTACCCAAGCGGGACGCCGCCCTGCCCGAACAGCCCGCCAACGACGGCTCCGTGCGCTCCGACGTCGCACGCGACAACCCCGTGCCCGGCATGCCCTTCCGCGGCACACGCGTCGTCAAGGGCATCGCCCTGAAGGACTACGCCTCCTGGCTGGACGAAGGAGCGCTCTTCAAGGGCCAGTGGGGTTTGAAGGAGTCCCGCACCGGCGACGGGCCGTCGTACGACGAGCTGGTCGAGACCGAGGGCCGCCCCCGTCTGCGCGGCTGGCTCGACACCCTCCAGCGCGACAACCTCCTGGAGGCGGCCGTCGTCTACGGCTACTTCCCCTGCGTCTCCAAGGGCGACGACCTGATCCTGCTGGACGACGACGGCGGGGAGCGCACCCGCTTCACCTTCCCCCGCCAGCGCCGGGGCCGCCGCCTGTGCCTCGCCGACTTCTTCCGCTCCGAGGACAGCGGCGAGACCGACGTCGTCGGCCTCCAGGTCGTCACGGTCGGCTCGAAGATCGGCGAGGCGACCGGCGAGCTGTTCGCCGCCGACTCCTACCGCGACTACCTGGAGCTGCACGGCCTGTCGGTGCAGCTCGCGGAAGCCCTGGCCGAGTACTGGCACGCCCGCCAGCGCGCGGAACTCGGCTTCGCCGGCGAGGACCCCGGCGCCATCACCGACATGTTCGACCTCAAGTACCGCGGCGCCCGCTTCTCCCTGGGCTACGGAGCGTGCCCCGACCTGGAGGACCGGGCGAAGATCGCCGAACTGCTGCGCCCCGAACGGATCGGCGTGGAACTCTCGGCCGAGTTCCAGCTCCATCCGGAGCAGTCGACGGACGCCATCGTGCTGCACCACCCGGAGGCCAAGTACTTCAACGCACGGTAGCCGTGCCGCAGGGCTGCCGAGGGCACGCACGGTAGCCGCGCGAACGCCGTTCGGCGTGCCACCGGGCGCATGATCCATGCCCGTCGTACACTGGACGGTCCGGTACAGGCCGGTCGCCCGTTCCCGGTGGAGCGTGCGGCCGGCCTTCTCGTCCCCCAGGAGGCGTGACGCGGATGACAAGCTCCCTCCCCGCTCCCATCACCCGTACGGCCGACGGCGCCGGACTGCAGGCGGTACTGCTGGACATGGACGGCACCCTCGTCGACACCGAGGGATCCTGGTGGGACGCGGAGGTCGAGGTCTTCGCGGACCTCGGGCACGAGCTCGAGGACACCTGGCGGCACATCGTCGTCGGCGGGCCCATGGCGCGCAGCGCGGGCTTCCTCATCGAGGCCACCGGCGCGGAGATCACGCTCGGCGAACTGACCGTGCTGCTCAACCACAAGTTCACCGAGCGCCTCGCCCACGGCGTCCCGCTGATGCCCGGTGCCCGGCGCCTGCTCACCGAACTACGGGCCCACCGGGTGCCGGCCGCCCTGGTGTCGGCCACCCACCGCGTCGTGATGGACCGGATGCTGCGCTGGCTCGGCCCCGAGAACTTCGCCTTCACCGTCGCCGGGGACGAACTGCGGCACACCAAGCCGCATCCCGATCCCTACCTGCTCGCCGCCGCCCGACTCGGCGCCGACCCCGGCCGCTGTGCGGTGGTCGAGGACACCAGCACCGGAGTCGCTTCGGCAGAGGCAGCGGGGTGCCACGTGGTGGCCGTCCCCTCGGTCGCCCCCATCGCCCCGGAAGGCCGCCGTACCGTCGTGAAGTCGCTGGAGGAGGTCGACCTGGCGTTCCTCTCCGCGCTCGTCGCGAACGGAGGCACGCGGCCCGGCCGCCCCCTCACCCGGGACGAAACGACCTGACGGACGGCGGAGTTGACGGCGTGACGTTCCTCACGCCTCGCCCCTCCCGGGCCGGTCCCGGAGGGGCCCGAGACGGCCGCCGCGGCCCCGGTCGCCGTCCGTGAAGCCCGGTATACCCCGGTTTTCTTCGCGCCCGGCGATGTCCGGTATCCGGAGTGCAGATCGAAATTATCGGTGTGTGACCGGGTGATCACCCGGGCTTGTCCGGCATGTCCCCGCAGAACCACTAACCTCTGTGTCCCGGCCATCTATCTGAGGCGACAACCCGGCCGGACGAGGGAGACCGTCGACGATGAACCGCAAGACCCTGGTGCTGCCTGCCCTGCTGGGCCTGCTCGCCCCCACCCTGGCGGCCTGCGGCGGAGGAACCGCAGGCGACTCGGGCGGCGACGCCATCGTCGTCGGAACCACCGACCGGTTCGCGGTCAGCGAGGCCACCCCCGCCCCGTTCGACCCCGCCGCCGGCTACGACATCGCCTCGTGGAACGTCATGCGCAGCACCTTCCAGACGCTGCTCCGCCCACCGCGCTCGGGCACCGAGCCGGAGCCGGAAGCCGCCCGCGAGTGCGCGTTCACCGACAAGCAGGGCACGCAGTACCGCTGCACCCTGCGGGAGGGCATGAAGTTCTCCGACGGCAGCGAACTCACCGCCCAGGACGTCGAGTTCTCGGTGGAGAGAATGCTCGACGTCGGCGACGGCCTCGGCCCCGCCTCGCTGCTCGGCAACGTCGACACGGTGCAGGCGGCCGGCGACACCGAGGTCGTCTTCCACCTCAAGAAGCCCGACGCGACCTTCCCCTACAAGCTCGCCACCCCCGCCGCGGCGATCCTGGACAGCGAGACCTACCCGCGCAACGGCTACCTGGAAGGCACCGAGGTCGTGGGCTCCGGCCCCTACCTGCTGGAGTCCTACGACGCCTCCGACGGCGTCGGTGTCTTCGTCAGGAACCCCGACTACACCGGCACACTCGAGGTCCGCAACGACCGCATCGAGCTCCGCAGCTTCGACAGCGCCGAGGCGATGGAGAAGGCGCTGAAGAACGGCGAGATCGACGTCATGAACCGGACGCTGACGCCCGGCCAGGTCAACCGCCTGAAGATCGCGGACGACGACCGCATCGACCTCGTGGAGTCACCGGGCCAGGAGATCCGCTACCTCGTCTTCCACACCGACGACCCCACCGCCGGGCAGCTCGCCGTGCGCCGGGCGATCGCCCAGGTCGTCGACCGCAAGGCACTGGTGCGCGACGTGTACGAGCGCACCGCCGAACCGCTGTACTCCCTGGTGCCCAGCGGCCTGATCGGCCACCGCAACTCCTTCTTCAACGAGTACGGCGAGCCCGACCCCGCCGCCGCCCGCCGCACCCTGCGCGCAGCCGGCGTCGACACCCCCGTCCCGCTCACCCTGCACCACACCACCGACCACTACGGCGCCGTCACCCGGCAGGAGTTCCAGGAACTCGAGGAACAGCTCGACGCCACCGGCCTCTTCCGCACCGAGCTGCAGAGCACGCCGTGGGACGCCTACCGCAAGCAGGCCACCCAGGGGTCCTACGGCGTCTACGGCTTCGGCTGGTTCCCCGACTTCGCAGACCCGGACAACTTCGTCGCGCCGTTCTTCACCGAGGACAACTTCCTCAAGACGCCCTACGTCAACGAGGAGATCCGCGACGAACTCATCCCGCAGACCCGCCGGGAGACCAAGCGCGCCGAGGCGGCCGACGAGTTCGGGCGCGTGCAGGACGTCATCGCCGAAGAGGTCCCCGTACTGCCCCTGTGGCAGGGCAAGCAGTACATCGCCGCCCGCGACGACATCACCGGCACCGAATGGGCGCTCAACTCCGCGTCCGTCCTCCAGCTGTGGGAGCTCGGACGCGGCGTCAGCTGACCACACGAACGGAGCCGGAGGGGACGGTGACCGGCCTGCCGGGGCCACCGTCCCCTCCGCCCTCCCGCGGCCGGCTCAGTGGGCGCCGGGCCGCACCAGGCCGCTCTCGTACGCGTACACCGCCGCCTGCACCCGGTCCCGCAGGCTCAGCTTCGTCAGCACGTGCCCCACATGGGTCTTGACCGTCGTCTCGCTCACGAACAGGTCCGCCGCGATCTCGGCGTTCGACAGCCCCCGGGCCACCAGCTTCAGCACCTCCACCTCGCGCTCGGTCAGCGTGTGCAGCGTGTCCGGGAGCGGTTCCTCCCCCGACGGCAGCCGCCCGGCGTACTTGTCCAGCAGCCGCCGCGTCACCGACGGAGCCAGCATCGCCTCGCCCGCCGCGACCACCCGGATCGCCTGCACCAGCTCGCCGGCCGGCGCGTCCTTCAGCAGGAAGCCGCTCGCCCCCGCCCGCAGCGCCTCCACCACGTACTCGTCGAGGTCGAAGGTCGTGAGCACCAGCACCTTCGCCGGGCCGTCCTTGTCCGGGCCGGTGATCTGCCGGGTGGCCTCCACACCGTCCATCCGCGGCATCCGGATGTCCATCAGCACCACGTCCGGCTGGAGCGCCCGCACCTGGTCCAGCGCCTGCAGGCCGTCTCCCGCCTCCCCGACGACGGCGAGATCGCCCTCCGCCTCCAGGATCATGCGGAATCCGGTGCGCAGCAGTGGCTGGTCGTCGACCAACAGTACGCGGATGGCCACGTGGAGTCCCCTTCGGCGGGCGGGCAGGCTGACGCACCCATTCTCGCCCAGTCGTCAGCGCCGCGGCTCCGCGACCCCCTCCGCCGCGCCCGGCTCCCGCACCGCGCCGGGCTCGACGACGTCCTCACGCTCCTCGCCGACCTCCCCGCCCTCGCCGTCCTCCGCGCGCGGCTCCGGCAGCCGCGGCTGCACCGAGACCGGATACGGCGGCGGCGTGCCGCCGAACTCCGGACAGCGCGCCTGGTGGTCGCACCAGTCGCACAGCCGGCTCGGCCGGGGCCGCCAGTCCCCGGTCTCCGTCGCCTTCCGGATCGCCTCCCACAGCGCCAGCAGCTTCCGCTCCACGGCCCGCAGGTCCGACTCGCCCGGATCGTAGGTCAGCACATCACCACTGCCCAGATACACCAGCTGCAGACGGCGCGGCACGGCCCCGCGCAGCCGCCACAGCACCAGCGCGTAGAACTTCATCTGGAACAGCGCCTCGGACGCGTACTCCGGACGCGGCGCCTTACCCGTCTTGTAGTCCACGATGCGCACCTCGCCGGTCGGCGCGATGTCCACCCGGTCGATGATGCCGCGCAGACGCAGCCCCGACTCCAGCCGGGCCTCCACCCGCAGCTCCCGCTCCGCCGGCTCCAGCCGCGTCGGGTCCTCCAGCGAGAACCAGCGCTCCACCAGCCCCTCGGCCTCCGCCAGCCACCGCGCCAGCTCCGCCCCGTCCGCCGGACCCTGCGCCCCGTCCTCCGCCGGCTCGGAGAACAATTGCGCCAGCTCCGGCCGCCGCGCCAGCAGCCGCTCCCACTCCCGCGCCACCATCGCCCGCGCCCGCGGCGCACTGCGCTCCGCCGCCGGCGCGTCGAACAGCCGCTCCAGCACCGCGTGCACCACCGTCCCCCTGGTGGCCGCGGCCGACGGCTTCTCCGGCAGCCGGTCGATCACCCGGAAGCGGTACAGCAACGGGCACTGCATGAAGTCGCTCGCCCGCGACGGCGACAACGAGTCGGGAGCGGTGACGGCTGCGTCTCTCATGGCTACCGACCCTACGACCCGCCACCGACAACACGGCGCTTACCATCGACTCCGGAAGCTCCCGCACTGCATGATCGAGTGACCGCGGCAGTGACGCGGGGTGCGAGAGCAGCGGCAGAGGGGAACCCGTGGCGGACACGGACAACGGCGAACCGCGCGACGACGGCACCGGCCGACCCACCCGGCCCGGGGAACCGTCCGCGCCCAAGCGGACGAACGCGCCGCTCACCCCAGGGGGCCCCGGCGGCCCCGGAAGCGGCGACCCCCGGCGGAACCGGGGCACCGGCGGCGGCATCCTCATGGGCCGCCCCTTCGGCGTGCCCGTCTACGTCGCCCCCAGCTGGTTCCTCGTCGCCGCCCTCATCACCTGGGTCTTCGGCGGCCAGCTCGACCGCGTGCTCCCCGAACTCGGCGGAGCCCGCTACCTGATCGCCCTGTTCTTCGCCGTCGCCTTCTACGCCTCCGTCCTCGTCCACGAACTCGCCCACACCGTCGCCGCACTCCGTTTCAAACTCCCCGTGCGGCGCATCCAGCTCCAGTTCTTCGGCGGCGTCTCCGAGATCGAGAAGGAGTCCGAGACCCCCGGCCGCGAGTTCGTCCTCGCCTTCGTCGGCCCCCTGCTCTCCCTCGTCCTCGCCGGCGTCTTCTACGCCGGCATGCAGGCCGTGGAACCCGGCACCGTACCCGGCGTCCTGCTCGCCGGGCTGATGATCTCCAACCTCATCGTCGCCGCGTTCAACCTGCTCCCCGGCCTGCCGCTGGACGGCGGCCGCATGCTCCGCGCCGTCATCTGGAAACTCAGCGGCAAAGCCATGACCGGCACCGTCGCCGCCGCCTGGACCGGGCGCGGCCTCGCCCTCGCCGTCCTCATCGGTTTCCCCCTCGCCACCCACGCCGGAGGCTTCACCGACGGCGGCGCCGGCGGCTTCGACACCGTCACCGACGCGCTGCTCGCCGCCATCCTCGCCGCCATCATCTGGACCGGGGCGGGCAACAGTCTCCGCGTGGCCCGGCTGCGCGAACGCCTCCCCGACCTCGGTGCTCGCCGCCTGACCCGCCGCGCCGTACCGGTGGAGAACGACACCCCGCTCTCCGAAGCCCTGCGCCGCGCCAACGAGGCCGGAGCCCGCGCCCTCGTCGTCGTCGACGGGCGCGGCGACCCCCTCTCCCTGGTACGCGAATCCGCCATCGTCGGCGTCCCCGAACACCGCCGGCCCTGGGTCGCCGTCAGCACCCTCGCCCAGGACCTCAAGGACGGCATGCGGGTCTCCGCCGAACTCGCGGGCGAAGAGCTCCTCGACCACCTGCGGGCCACCCCCGCCACCGAGTACCTCGTCGTCGAGGAGACCGGCGAGATCTACGGAGTGCTGTCCACCACCGACGTCGAGAAAGCCTTCGTCGCCGCCATGGCCAAGCCCTCCGCCTGACCCCGGGGCAGGACCACCGCCCCCGCCCGCCCCTCCCTCCGCCCGCCCACCGCCCCGTGCGCACCCGCCCGCCGGCGCCCGATAGGCTGGGGCCATGTCCGAACCGACCGGTGCCGCCCGCCGTCGCGGGCCCTTCAAGGTCGGGGACCAGGTCCAGCTCACCGACCCCAAGGGACGCCACTACACGATCACGCTCGAGGCCGGGAAGAGCTTCCACACCCACAAGGGAGCCTTCCCCCACGACGAGCTGATCGGCGCTCCCGAGGGCAGTGTCGTCCGTACCACCGGAAACGTCGCGTACCTCGCGCTGCGCCCCCTGCTCCCCGACTACGTCCTGTCCATGCCGCGCGGCGCCGCCGTCGTCTACCCCAAGGACGCCGGCCAGGTGCTCGCGATGGCCGACATCTTCCCCGGCGCGCGCGTCGTCGAGGCCGGCGTCGGCTCGGGCTCCCTCAGCACCTTCCTGCTGCGCGCCGTCGGCGACCACGGCATGCTCCACTCCTACGAACGCCGCGCCGACTTCGCCGAGATCGCCGAACAGAACGTCGAACGCTACTTCGGCGCCCCCCACCCCGCCTGGACACTCACCGTCGGCGACCTCCAGGACAACCTCGCCGACGCCGACGTCGACCGCGTCATCCTCGACATGCTCGCCCCCTGGGAATGCCTGGACGCCGTCTCCAAGGCCCTGGTCCCCGGCGGCATCCTCTGCGCCTACGTGGCCACCACCACCCAGCTCGCCCGCACCGTCGAAACCATCCGGGAACACGGCACCTTCAACGAACCGCAGGCCTGGGAGACCATGGTCCGCAACTGGCACGTCGAAGGCCTCGCCGTACGCCCCGACCACCGCATGATCGGTCACACCGGCTTCCTGCTCACCGCCCGCCGCCTCGCCGACGGCGTCGAACCTCCGCTGCGCCGCCGCCGTCCCGCCAAGGGCGCCTACGGCGCCGACTACTCCGGGCCCGGCTCCGGCAGCCGCTGAGCCCCCGGCAGCCACCAACCCCCGTACGCCAGCCGCAACGCCGCGACCCGCCCGCCGGGTTGCGGCGTTCGGCTTCTCCCGGACGGCACGTGAACCGGCACGCCCCCGCCGTTCCCCGCCGATGTGACCTGTGGCACGATGCTGGGCACCTCCGCAGTCACAGCTCCCTCAGGAGACCACCCCCGTGCAGCCCTCGGCCCGCCCGGACGCCCTTCCGCACACCCGCACCCGACTCGTCCACTGGGTGGCGACCGCGGCCGCCCTGTCCGCCGTGCTCGGGGTGTCCGCCCTGGTCCAGCCCCCCGACGCCCTCGCCGGACCGGCCGGCACCACCCCCGGAAAGGGCCCCGACGCCGCCCAGGCCGGCTACCCCGTCGACTGCGGCCCGCGGAAACAGCCCGCCGTCGCCGTGCTCGACTCCGCCTCCGCCGACTTCGACGCCGACGGACGCGCCGAGACCGTGGCCCTCGTCCGCTGCAACACCCCCACCGGCACCCCGCCCAGCGGCATCTTCGTCCTCACCCACCCGGCCGAACCCGGCGCGCCCCCGCCCGTGGTCGAGACCCTGCTGTCACCCGAGCAGGGCATGAGCGCCCAGGAGTTCACCGTCGGCGAACACGGCGACCGGAAGATCGCGGCCACCCTCCTGGGCTACTCCTCGCCCGACGTCCCCCGCTGCTGCCCCGACCAGCAGCGCAAGGTCTCCTGGGAATGGCGCGACGGCCGATTCGTCCTCGTCCCCGAACCCGTCGCCCAGAGCGTCTGAGACCCACTCCCGGCGAGGCACCGCCCACGCACCGCGCGCACGCGGAGTGACGAAGTACCGTCACTCCGCGTCCGGACCGAAGACCTCCGCCTTGTCCGAAACCCGGCGCACGTGGATGCACTCGCCCGGGCACTCCACCGCCGACGCCTGCACGTCCTTCAGCAACGGCAGCGGCACGGGCGTCGTCGCCCCCTTGTCCTGGAGCAGCTCGTCCCCGGAGTCCTTCACATACGCCAGACCGTCGATGTCCAGCTCGAAGACCTCCGGCGCGTACTGCGCGCAGATCCCGTCGCCCGTGCACAGATCCTGGTCGATCCAGACCTCGAGCGCTTCGTTTCCGGTACTCATGCTGCCGCCTGCCGCTCCCTCGCTCGCGACGAAGTGGCGAAATAGCGCCACCCCGGACGGGTGTTGACAGTTCCGACGATACAACCGGGCCGTTCCGCCACGTTTGCGGGTGGGTATTCCACAGACGTGAGAAGGCGCGCAAGGGTGAAGATCGGACACACCCCGGCGTCTTTGTGATCTAGGGGTTTCAACCCCCACCCGTGCAGGTAGGGTCAGAAACGTCCAGCTCCCCCTGGAGGAGGTGAGGACCGTGGCAGCCCACGACGACGACACGAACCGCGGCATCCGGTCGGGTCGGGACATCGATGACCCGTCCGGCGAGGTCGCCCGTCTCGAGCAGGAGATCGCCGTCCTGCGTCGGAAGCTCGCCGACTCTCCGCGACACACTCGGATTCTCGAGGAGCGGATCGTCGAGCTGCAGACGAACCTGGCCGGCGTGTCCGCCCAGAACGAACGCCTCGCGGGGACGCTCCGCGAAGCCCGAGACCAGATCGTGGCCCTCAAGGAGGAGGTCGACCGGCTCGCCCAGCCGCCGGCCGGCTTCGGAGCCTTCCTTCAGGCCAACGAGGACGGCACGGCCGACATCTTCACCGGGGGCCGCAAGCTCCGGGTGAACGTCAGCCCCAGCGTGGAGCTCGAGGAGCTCCGCCGCGGCCAGGAGGTCATGCTCAACGAAGCGCTCAACGTGGTCGAGGCCATGGAGTTCGAGCGCGCCGGCGACATCGTGACCCTCAAGGAGGTGCTGGAGGACGGCGAGCGCGCGCTGGTCGTCGGCCACACCGACGAGGAACGCGTCGTGCGGCTCGCCGAGCCCCTGCTCCAGGCCACCCTGCGCGCCGGAGACGCTCTGCTCCTGGAGCCCCGCTCCGGCTACGTCTACGAGATCGTCCCCAAGAGCGAGGTCGAGGAACTCGTCCTCGAAGAGGTCCCGGACATCGACTACAACCGCATCGGCGGACTCGGCGGGCAGATCGAGTCCATCCGCGACGCGGTCGAGCTGCCCTACCTCTACCCGGACGTCTTCAAGGAGCACGAACTCCGCCCGCCCAAGGGCGTCCTGCTCTACGGCCCGCCCGGATGCGGCAAGACCCTCATCGCCAAGGCCGTCGCCAACTCCCTCGCCAAGAAGGTCGCCGAGGTCACCGGCAAGCCCCAGGGGAAGAGCTACTTCCTCAACATCAAGGGCCCCGAGCTCCTCAACAAGTACGTCGGCGAGACCGAACGGCACATCCGTCTGGTCTTCCAGCGGGCCCGGGAGAAGGCGAGCGAGGGCACGCCCGTCATCGTCTTCTTCGACGAGATGGACTCCCTCTTCCGCACCCGCGGCTCCGGAGTCAGCTCGGACGTGGAGAACACCATCGTCCCCCAGCTGCTCTCCGAGATCGACGGTGTCGAAGGCCTGGAGAACGTCATCGTCATCGGCGCCTCCAACCGCGAGGACATGATCGACCCCGCGATCCTGCGGCCCGGCCGGCTCGACGTGAAGATCAAGATCGAGCGGCCCGACGCGGAGGCGGCCCGCGACATCTTCTCCAAGTACCTCGTCTCCACCCTTCCGCTGCACTCCGACGACCTGGCCGAACACAACGGCGACCCGGTCACCACCGTCGACGGCATGATCCAGTCCGTCGTCGAGCAGATGTACGCTGAATCGGAGGAGAACCGCTTCCTGGAGGTCACCTACGCGAACGGTGACAAGGAAGTCCTCTACTTCAAGGACTTCAACTCCGGAGCGATGATCCAGAACATCGTCGACCGCGCGAAGAAGATGGCCATCAAGGCCTTCCTCGACCAGAACCAGAAGGGGCTCCGCGTCTCCCACCTGCTCGCCGCCTGCGTCGACGAGTTCAAGGAGAACGAGGACCTTCCCAACACCACCAACCCCGATGACTGGGCTCGCATCTCCGGCAAGAAGGGCGAACGGATCGTGTTCATCCGTACCCTCGTCACCGGAAAGCAGGGTGCGGACACGGGACGCTCCATCGACACGGTGGCCAACACCGGACAGTACCTGTAAGGACGGACCGACCGGCTGCGGGCGCCCCGGCCGGGGCACCCGCAGCCGGTCGGTTGGCGACGGGACACTGCCGGGCAAGGAGGGTCGTATGACCGTACGGCGAGTAATGGGCATCGAGACGGAGTACGGCATCTCCGTGCCCGGCCACCCGAATGCCAACGCCATGCTGACCTCCTCCCAGGTGGTCAACGCCTACGCGGCGGCGATGCACCGGGCCCGGCGGGCACGATGGGACTTCGAGGAGGAGAACCCGCTCCGCGACGCCCGCGGGTTCGACCTCGCCCGCGAGGCCGCCGACGCCAGCCAGCTCACCGACGAGGACATCGGCCTCGCCAACGTCATCCTCACCAACGGCGCCCGCCTCTACGTCGACCACGCCCACCCCGAGTACAGCGCCCCCGAGGTCACCAACCCGCGCGACGCCGTGCTCTGGGACAAGGCCGGCGAACGCGTCATGGCCGAAGCCGCCCGGCGCGCCGCCGAGGTCCCCGGCTCCCAGCCCATCCACCTGTACAAGAACAACACCGACAACAAGGGCGCCTCCTACGGCACCCACGAGAACTACCTGATGAAGAGGGAGACCCCGTTCTCGGAGATCGTGCGCCACCTGACGCCGTTCTTCGTCTCCCGCCAGGTCGTCTGCGGCGCCGGCCGCGTCGGCCTCGGCCAGGACGGCGGCGACCACGGCTTCCAGCTCAGCCAGCGCGCCGACTACTTCGAGGTCGAGGTCGGCCTGGAGACCACCCTCAAGCGGCCCATCATCAACACGCGCGACGAGCCGCACGCCGACGCCGAGCGCTACCGCCGCCTGCACGTGATCATCGGCGACGCCAACCTCTCGGAGATCTCCACCTACCTCAAGCTGGGCACCACGGCCCTCGTCCTCTCCATGGTCGAGGACGGCTTCATCGCCGTCGACCTCGCCGTCGACCAGCCCGTCCGCACCCTCCACCAGGTCTCCCACGACCCCACGCTCAAGCGTCTGGTGACCCTGCGCAGCGGCCGGACACTCACCGCCGTACAGCTCCAGATGGAGTACTTCGAACTCGCCCGCAAGTACGTCGAGGACCGCTACGGAGCCGACGCCGACGAGCAGACCAAGGACGTCCTGACCCGCTGGGAGGACGTGCTCGGCCGGCTGGAGTCCGACCCGATGAGCCTGTCCCGCGAGCTGGACTGGGTCGCCAAACGCGAGCTGATGGAAGGCTACCGCCGCCGCGACGGCCTGGACTGGGACGCCTCCCGCCTGCACCTGGTCGACCTCCAGTACGCCGACGTGCGCCCCGAGAAGGGCCTCTACAACCGCCTCGCCGCACGCGGCCGCATGCAGCGCCTGCTGGACGAGGCCGAGGTCGACCGCGCCATGGCGCAGCCCCCGGAGGACACCCGTGCCTACTTCCGGGGCCGCTGCCTGGACAAGTACGCCGACGACGTCGCCGCCGCCTCGTGGGACTCGGTGATCTTCGACCTGCCGGGCCGTGACTCGCTGCAACGGGTGCCCACCCTGGAGCCGCTGCGCGGTACCCGTGAACACGTCAAGGATCTGCTGGATCGCTGCCGCACCGCGGAAGAGCTGGTCAAGGCGCTCTCCGGCAGTTGATAGATCGGGCTGGAAAGGGCTACCCGTCCTCCCCGCGGGGAATGATCCCCTCGACCCGAGGACGGGGGACAAAGGAAGCGCCGATGTCAGCCACTGCTTGTAGGCTCTGATCTTGTACCTCTCGCGTACACCGACCCGAGCGGGGTGAGGGAAATGGCGACCAAGGACACCGACGGCGGCCAGCAGAAGGCCACACGCCACACCGAGGAGACCGAGGAGGAGGCGCAGGACGCGCAGGTCTCCGAGGACCTAAAGGAGCGCCAGGAGGCGCTGTCCGAAGATGTGGACTCCGTCCTCGACGAAATCGACGACGTACTCGAAGAGAACGCCGAGGATTTCGTGAGGTCATTTGTTCAGAAGGGCGGAGAATAGTATTTTATGTCCGAAGTGGGGGATGGGAAGAGGTGCTCGCGATGCAAGCGGACTCTTCCTCGTGACTCCTTCGGACGCAACCGTTCGATGAGGGATGGTCTCCAGGCGTACTGCCGAAAATGCTCGGCGGATTACTACCGGGAGAGGCAGGAGGCACAGGGGCGGACCGTGCGTGTCAAGGTCCCTGTGCCTCGGGGGTCGAAACGGTGTCCGCAGTGCCGTGAGGTGAAGCCCCACGCGCGGTGGGAGCGCAACAAGAGCTCTTCCGATGGTTGGGCGAGCTACTGCAGAAGATGCAGGGCCGAGCGCAATCGGGAGAGTTACTTCCGGCGAAAGTACAGCCTCACTCCGGCGCAACGCGACGCCCTCGTCGCCGAGCAGGTCGGCGTCTGCGCGATCTGTCTTTCTGTCGCCGCAGAACATGTGGATCACTGTCACGAGACGGGTAGGGTCCGAGGCGTACTGTGCTTCAGCTGCAACGCTGCCCTGGGGCAGTTCAAGGACCGGCCCGAGGTGATGCAGCGGGCCATCAGCTATCTGGAAGGAAACGCGTGGAAGCCGAAACTCGTGGCACCGGGCGTCTACCGGCTGCCTTCCTGACGCCGGGCTCGTCGTCGTTCATGGACTTCCTGTCGGCGCACGCGCCGGAGCAGCTGCCGGGCAGTCGTCCGCTGCCGCCGGTGGAGGGTGCCGTGCAGGCGCCGCACGGCACGACGATCGTCGCGGCGTCGTTCCCCGGCGGCGTGGTGCTGGCCGGCGACCGGCGGGCGACGATGGGCAACGTCATCGCGCAGCGGGACATCGAGAAGGTGTTCCCGGCCGACGAGTACTCGGCGGTCGGCATCGCGGGCACGGCGGGCCTGGCGGTCGAGATGGTCAAGCTGTTCCAGCTGGAGCTGGAGCACTTCGAGAAGGTCGAGGGCTCGCAGCTGTCCCTGGAGGGCAAGGCCAACCGGCTGTCCACCATGATCCGCGGCAATCTGGGCATGGCCATGCAGGGCCTGGCCGTGGTGCCGTTGTTCGCGGGGTACGACGTGGACCGCGAGAAGGGCCGCATCTTCAGCTACGACGTGACGGGCGGCCGTTCGGAGGAGACGGGCTTCACCGCCGTGGGCTCGGGCTCGGTGTTCGCGCGGGGTGCGCTGAAGAAGCTGTTCCGCGAAGACCTGACGGAGCAGCAGGCGGCCACCGCCGTCGTGCAGGCCCTGTACGACGCCGCGGACGACGATTCCGCGACCGGTGGGCCGGACCTGGCGCGGCGCATCTACCCCGTGGTCGCGGTGATCACGGAGGACGGCTACCGGCGGCTGAGCGAGGCCGAGGTGTCCGAGATCGCCCGGACGGTGCACGAGGGCCGTCTGCAGCAGCCCAACGGGCCGCAGGCCCCGGTTCTCTAGTCACTCGTCGAGAAGGAAGGGACGGATAGCCGGTGTCGACGCCGTTCTATGTCTCACCCCAGCAGGCCATGGCGGACCGCGCGGAGTACGCCCGCAAGGGCATCGCGCGCGGCCGGAGCGTGGTCGTGTTGCAGTACGCCGACGGCATCGTGTTCGTCGCCGAGAACCCCTCCCGGGCGCTGCACAAGGTCAGCGAGATCTACGACCGCATCGCGTTCGCCGCGGTCGGCAAGTACAACGAGTTCGAGAACCTGCGCATCGGCGGTGTGCGGTACGCCGACCTGCGGGGTTACACCTACGACCGGGACGATGTGACGGCCCGGGGCCTGGCGAACGTCTACGCGCAGACGCTGGGCACGATCTTCTCGTCGGCGGCGGAGAAGCCGTACGAGGTGGAGCTGATCGTTGCGGAGGTGGGTGCGGAGCGTGAGGACGACCAGATCTACCGGCTGCCGCACGACGGTTCGATCGTGGACGAGCACGGTTCCGTCGCCGTGGGCGGCAACGCGGAGCAGATCGGCAGCTACCTGGAGCAGCGTCACCGCGACGACATGTCGTTGAGTGAGGCGCTGAAGCTGGCGGTGGAGTCGCTGTCGCGTGACAACAACGGCGGGGAGCGGTCGTTGACCTCCGAGCAGCTGGAGGTGGCGGTGCTGGACCGTACGCGCTCCCAGCAGCGGAAGTTCAAGCGGGTGCTGGGCCGTCGGCTGGCGACGCTGCTGGACGAGACCCCGTCGTCCGCGTCGGCCGGTAAGGATGCCGCGGACGCGGACGCGGAGGACGACGCCTCGGAGTGATCCACGCCTGTCGGCCTGTCGGCCCCGCCCCTCTGCGGGCGGGGCCGACAGGCGTTCTCAGGGGGTGCGGGGCGGCCCGGTGGAACCGCGGGCGACGAGTTCGACGGGGAGGACGTCGGCGTCCGGCACGCGGCCGTCCAGCACGGTGAGCAGGGCTCGCATGCCGGAGGCGCCGATGTCCTCGGCGGGCAGCCGGACAGTGGTGAGTTCCGGCTCGACGGCGGTGGCGACGGCGAGGTCGTCGAAGCCGGTGACGGAGACGTCTCCGGGGACGCGGAGGCCGAGCCGGCGGGCGGCCTTGCACGCTCCGGCGGCGAGCAGGTCGTCGTCGCAGACCAGCGCGGTGGGGGGCACGTCGCGCCGGAGGAGCCGTTCGGCGGCGTGGAGTCCGCCGGTGACGCTCAGCTCGGCGGGTTCGGTGGCCGTCAGGGCGGCGCCGGTGCCGGTGAGGGCGTCGGCCAGGGCGCGGGCGCGCACCCGGAAGGTCCAGGAGTCCACGGCGGCGGCGAGGTGGGCGATCCTGTGGTGGCCGAGGCGGAGCAGGTGGGTCGCGGTGGCGCGCATTCCGCCGGCGATGTCGAGGTTGACGGTGGCGGCGGGCCGGTCGCCGTCGGAGTCGCCGTCCGGGTCGCTGTCGAGCATCACCAGGGGGAGTCCGCCGCCGCGGAGGGCGGCGAGTGCCTCGGGGGCCATGGAGGAGGCGATGACGCCGTCCAGGGAGGCCTGGGCGGAGGCGAAGGGGTCGGGGGCGGGGCCGATGCCCTCGGGGGAGGGGTAGAGCACCATGCCGAAGTCGTGGTCGGCGGCGACGCGGGCGGCTCCGGTGTGTACGCGGGCGAAGAAGTCGCTGGTCAGGGCGGGGACGACGAGCAGTGCGGTGCGGGTGGAGCCGAGGCGCAGGCTGCGGGCGGCCAGGTTGGGCCGGTAGCCGAGTGCGCCTGCGGCGGCGCGGACGGAGTCCGCGGTGCGTGCGGAGACGCGGCCGCGCCATTTCCCGCCCATGACCAGGGAGACCGTCGCCTGGGAGACGCCTGCCCGGTGGGCGACGTCACGGCTGGTGGGTGCCGTACCGCGGGGTGCGGCGGCACCGCCGTTCGGCGTCCCCCTCGTCGTCACGCGTACTCCTCCCCTGTGGGGGTGGTGTGGACCTCGGTCAGCCGCCATGGTACGTATGACGCAGCACGTTATACGTATTACCACGTGTCTTCCACCCGACCGAGAGGAACCGCATCGTGGCGACCGGCTACGCCGAACTCCTCCGCGCCAAGCACGCCGTGCGTCTCCTCACCGGCACGCTGGTGGGGAGGCTTCCCAATGCCACCGCCGCCCTGGCCATCGTGCTGTTCGTGCGCGCCGAGGGCGGCAGCTACACCCTCGCCGGCGTGCTGTCAGCGGTGTACGGCCTGGCCACCGCCGTCGGCCAGCCCTCGCTCGGCCGCGCCGTCGACCTGTACGGCCAGCCCCGTGTGATGTTCCCGGCCGCCGTACTCTCCGCGCTCGGCATGGGCGTGTTCGCTCTGGCCGGCATCGCGGACCCGGTGGTCTCCTACGGCGCGGTCCTCGTCGCGGGCCTCTTCACGCCGCCGCTGGAGGGCGGCCTGCGTGCGCTGTGGCCCAGCGTGCTCAAGCGGCAGGACCGGGTGCACGCCGCGTATGCGCTGGACGCCGTCGCCCAGGAGGTGATCTTCGCCGTCGGCCCGCTGCTCGTCACCCTGCTCGTCGCCGTGTGGAACGAGGCGGCCGCTCTGCTGGTGATCAACGCGCTGGGCGTTCTCGGCGCCCTGTCGGTGGTCGTCTCGCCACCCTCCCGCAACTGGCGCTCCGAGCCCCGCGAGGCGCACTGGCTGGGGGCGCTGCGCTCGGGCGGACTGCTCGCCCTGCTGGGGGCGTTCTTCTTCGTCGGCCTGGCGCTGGGCTCGATCGCGGTGGCCGCCGTGGCGTACGCCGACGGGTACGGCGACAGCCTGATCTCCAGCTATCTGCTGTCCGCACTCGGCGCGGGCGCCCTGGTCGGGGGCGTGCTGTACGGCGCCCGCGTCTGGCCGGGCCGCCCGGAGAACCGGCTGCAGGTGCTGGTCGCCGCGCTGGCCGCCGGGTACCTGCCGTTGCTGCTGGTGCCGGGGCCGGTGGCGATGACCGCACTCGCGGGCCTGTCCGGACTGTTCCTCGCCCCGGCCCTGGCCTGCTCCTTCGTGGTGGTCGACCGGCACGCGCCCGCCGGCACCGTCACCGAGGCGTTCTCCTGGCTCGTCACCACCTTCGGCGTCGGTGCCGCGGCCGGTACGGCCGTGGTCGGGCCGGTGCTGGAGGAGGCCGGGACGGCGGCGGGCTTCGGAGTGGCCGGCGCGGGCGGAGTCGCCGCGTTCCTGGTGCTGCTGGCCACCCGTGGTGTCCTCTCGCCCCGGACCGCCGCTCCCGGCCGTCTCCCGGATCCCGTGCCGGGCGGCGGCACCACGGTGGCGGCGGAGTCCCCGGCGGGCGAAAATGATCGGCACGCGGCACCAGAACCCGGTTTCAGAACAGGCCATAAGGCGTAATGTTCAGTCATGGACCGCCGAATCTTCGGGCTGGAGAACGAGTACGGCGTCACGTGTACGTTCCGGGGACAGCGGCGTCTGTCCCCTGACGAAGTGGCGCGGTACCTCTTCCGCCGTGTCGTGTCATGGGGCCGGAGCAGCAACGTCTTTCTGCGCAACGGCGCCCGCCTCTACCTGGACGTGGGCTCGCACCCGGAGTACGCCACGCCGGAGTGCGACAGCGTCACCGAACTGGTCACCCACGACAAATCCGGCGAGCGCATCCTCGAAGGTCTGCTCGTCGACGCCGAACGCCGCCTGCACGAGGAGGGCATCGCCGGCGACGTCTACCTGTTCAAGAACAACACCGACTCGGCGGGGAACTCCTACGGCTGCCACGAGAACTACCTGGTGGCCCGGCACGGCGAGTTCTCGCGTCTCGCCGACGTCCTCATCCCCTTCCTGGTCACCCGTCAGCTGGTGTGCGGTGCGGGCAAGGTCCTGCAGACCCCGCGCGGCGCGGTCTACTGCGTGAGCCAGCGCGCCGAGCACATCTGGGAGGGCGTCAGCTCCGCGACGACCCGGTCCCGGCCCATCATCAACACGCGCGACGAGCCGCATGCCGACGCCGAGCGCTACCGCCGTCTGCACGTCATCGTCGGCGACTCCAACATGTCGGAGACCACGACGCTGCTGAAGGTCGGAGCCACCGACCTGGTGCTGCGCATGATCGAGGCCGGCACCGTGATGCGCGACCTCACGCTGGAGAACCCGATCCGGGCGATCCGCGAGGTCAGCCACGACATCACCGGGCAGCGCAAGGTCCGGCTGGCCAGCGGCCGGGAGGCGTCCGCGCTGGAGGTGCAGCAGGAGTACTACGAGAAGGCGGAGGACTTCTGCGAGCGGCGCGGTATCCGCACCGGCATGGTCGAGCAGGTCCTGGACCTGTGGGGGCGCACACTGGAGGCCGTGCGCTCCCAGGACCTGGACAAGGTCGGCACGGAGATCGACTGGGTGATGAAGTACAAGCTCCTGGAGCGGTACCGCGCGAAGAACAACCTCACCATGTCGCACCCGCGGGTCGCGCAGATAGACCTCGCGTACCACGACATCCACCGCCGTCGCGGCCTGTACTACCTCCTGGAGCGCAAGGGTCAGGCCGCCCGGATCTGCGACGATCTGAAGATCTTCGAGGGCAAGTCGGTGCCGCCGCAGACGACCCGGGCGCGGCTGCGGGGCGACTTCATCCGGCGCGCCCAGGAGCAGCGCCGGGACTTCACCGTCGACTGGGTGCACCTGAAGCTCAACGACCAGGCGCAGCGCACCGTGCTGTGCAAGGACCCCTTCCGTTCGGTCGACGAGCGGGTGGAGAAGCTGATCGCCGGAATGTGACGGGCCTGTGATCGTGGGTGACGCCCCGGGTGAGGGGCGTCACCCACAGCGGGCGTGATTCACCGTGTCGTGCGCCCCCGGCTGATGCCGGCGGAGTCGTAGGCTGGGGTCTCGATGCCCGGCTCGTGCCGGGACCCCCTACCTCCAAGAGTGACCACATGACGCGCTCCACGACTGCCCGCCGCTTCGTCGCGGCCCTGGCCGTGCCCCTGCTCATCGCCTCGGCCGCCGCCTGCGGCGGTGACGACTCCGGGACGCCGGGCGCCGTGCCCGCCGTGTCCTGGGAGGACGGCAAGAAGAAGCCCGAGATCGATGCCGGGGTCGGTGACCCTCCCGGGAAGCTCAAGGTCAAGGTCCTCGAGGAGGGCGACGGCCGCACGGTCCAGAAGGCGGACTTCATCACCGCCCACTACGCGGGGCAGACGTGGAAGGGCAAGCCCTTCGACGACAGCTACCAGCGCAAGCTGCCGTCCGGTTTCCCGATCGGTACCGGCGGTGTCATCGAGGGCTGGGACAAGGGCCTCGTAGGGAAGACCGTCGGCAGCCGCGTCGAGCTGGTGATCCCGCCGGAGCTGGCCTACGGCGACAATCCGCCGCAGGGCAGCGCCATCGGCAAGGGCGACACGCTGGTCTTCACCATCGACATCAAGGAATCGGTGCCGATGGCGCCGAAGGGCGAGAAGGTCCCGCAGGACGACTCCGCGCTGCCCACGGTCGGCACCAACACGGACGCGAAGGCGCCGAAGGTCACCATCCCCGGGGACGCTGAGGCGCCCGGCGAGCTCGTCAGCCGGCCGATCATCGAGGGCACCGGCGAGAAGGTCACGGCGAAGGACACCGTCCTGGTCAACTACCGCGCCGTCGAGTGGAACAAGCCCGAGTCGGAGATCAGCACCTGGGAGGGCAACCCGGCGGCGCAGATGCCGCGTGGCCCGCAGGAGATCCCCGTCGGCCAGATGCCGGGCTGGGAGAAGGGCCTGGTCGGCCAGACCGTCGGCAGCCGGGTGCTGATCGTGGTGCCGAAGAGCGAGTTCCCCAAGGAGCAGCAGAAGCAGGCGAACGACGTGGTGATGGTCGTGGACATCATGAAGGTCCAGTGATCACGCGTCTGCCACACTGGGACGGTTGTCAAGGACGGATTCGTTTCACAGGAGCAGTTTCGTGAGCATCGACAAGCCCGAGGTCGACTTCCCCGAGGGCGAGCCCCCCGCCGACCTGGAGATCCGGGACATCTGGGAGGGCGACGGCCCCGAGGCCAAGGCCGGGGACAACGTCTCCGTGCACTACGTCGGCGTCTCCTTCTCCACCGGTGAGGAGTTCGACGCCAGCTGGAACCGCGGCAAGCCGCTGCAGTTCCAGCTCGGCGCCGGCCAGGTCATCGCCGGCTGGGACCGCGGCGTGCAGGGCATGAAGGTCGGCGGCCGGCGGCGGCTGACCATTCCCGCGCACCTCGCCTACGGCGACGCGGGCGCCGGCGGCGGCCGTATCAAGCCGGGCGAGACGCTGATCTTCGTCTGCGACCTGGTCGCCGTCTGAGGACACCTCGCGTACGACCCTGTGGGCCCCCGCCGCGGCGGGGGCCCACGCGGCTTCCCGCAGCCCTTCGGCTTTGGTCCCACGCCCCGAAGAGCGGTACGTTCGTAGCCTCAAGTTGCATGAGAGAGGCAAGGGTTCCATGGCGATTGCCAAGGCCGAGCGGCTGATGAACCTGGCGCTGTGCCTGCTGGGAGCCCGGCGTCCGTTGTCCAAGCGTGAACTGCGGGCGTCCATCGAGGCCTACCTCGAAGCGGCCGGCGACGACGCCTTCAACCGCATGTTCGAGCGCGACAAGGACGACCTGCGCGAGCTCGGCCTCGTCATCGACACCGTCGACAACGTCGACGGCGAGACCGGCTACCTCGCCCGGCGTGACAGCAACCGACTGCCGCCCGTCACCCTGGACGCCGCCGAGGCCACCGCCCTCGGTCTCGCCGCCCGCGTCTGGCAGCAGGCCCGGCTCGCCGGAGCGGCCAGCGGAGCCCTGCACAAGCTGCGCGCCGCCGGCGGCATGCCGCAGGCCGGGGAGGACGGCGGCTACGGCGACCCGCACCCGCACAGCACCCTCGAACCGCGCATCCCGGCCCGCGAGACCGCCTTCGAACCGCTGATGCTGGCCTGCCGCGACCGCCGCCTCGTCGTCTTCGACTACCGGCGCTCCAACGCCGCCCGGCCCGAGCGGCGCAGCGTCGAACCGTGGACCCTGGAGTGCTGGCGCGGCCACTGGTACCTGGCCGGGCACGACCGGGACCGCGGCGCCGAACGCGTCTTCCGCCTCTCCCGCATCACCGGCCCCGTCCGTTCCCGCGCCGCCGCGTTCTCCGCGCCCGTCCCCGATCAGGTGACGGTGCGGGAGGCCGTGGAGCGCTGGGCGGGGGAGTCCGCCACCGGCCGCGCCCGCATCCGGCTGCGCCGCGAGAGCGGCTACCCGCTGCGCGCCCGTGCGGTCGGCGCGATCCGGGAGACGGACGGCGGCTGGGACGAGCTGGAGATCCCGTACGGGCACGGACTCGACGCCTGGCTCGTCGAGTTCGGCCCGGACGTCGTCGTACTGGAGCCCGCCGAGCTGCGGGCGGACGTGGTCGACCGGCTGCGTGCCGTCGCCAAGGGCTGAGGGGAGTCGAGGAGAGACGTGGCGACCAACGCCATCGACCAGACCCGGCGGATGCTGTCGCTGGTCACCTATCTGCGGGACCGGCCCGGCGCCCGCGTGGAGGACGTCGCCCGCGCCTTCGGCATCAGCGTCGACGAGCTGATCGGCGACCTGGACGTGCTGCCCATGTGCGGCACCAGCTTCCGGGGCGGCGACCTGCTGGAGATCGACACCGACGGCGAGCGGATCTGGTGGCGCAACGCCGACGACGTCGCCGAGCCGCTGCGGATCGCCGCCGACGAGGCCACCGCGCTGCTGGTCGCGGCCCGCGCGGTCGCCACCCTCCCCGGGCTGCGGGAGAGCGACCGGGAGGCGCTGCTGCGCGCGACCGCGAAGCTGGAGGCGGCGGCGGGGGAGAGTGCCGGCGCCAGCGCCCGCCTGTCGGTCACCTTCGAGTCCGAGGGCGGCGTCTTCGCCGACGTCGACCGGGCCATCGCCGAGCGGCGCCGGGTGTGGCTGCGGTACTACTCGCCGGCCCGGGACGAGCTCACCGAGCGGGAGATCGACCCCATCCGCCTCTTCGCCGTGGGACACACCTACGTGGAGGCCTGGTGCCGCCGCAGCGAGGCCCGGCGCACCTTCCGGCTCGACCGGGTCGCGGAGATCCGGCTGCTGGACGAGTCCGCCGACCCGCCGCCGATCACCCCCCGCGACCTGTCCGAGGGCCTGGTGCAGCCCGCCCCGGACGACCCGGAGGTCGTCGTCGAGGTCTCGCCCGGCGGCCGTTGGGTCGCCGAGTACTACCCGCACGACAGCGCCGAGGAGCTGCCCGACGGCGGCCTGCGGATCACTCTGCGCACCCCCGACCCCGCCTCGCTGCGGAGGCTGGCCCTGCGGCTCGGGCGGGACGGCCGCATCACCGCGCCGCGCGAGCTGGCCGAGAGCGCCCGGGAAGCCGCCCGCGCCGCGCTCGCGGCCTACGGCGAGTGAGGCGGTGTCGGCCGGACGGACTAGGCTCGCCGGCATGCTGTGGCCGATGCTCTTCCTCGCGCTCGCCTTCGCCGGGACCGCCGTCCTGGGAGTCCTCGCCGTCCGCGTCGGGCTGGAGGTGCGGCGGTTCGCCAGGGCCGTCGGAGACGGCTCCGAGCGCATCGCCCGGGCCGCCGACGACCTGGAGCATGCGGCGGCCTCCTGCGGCCGGGGTCTTCGGCGGTAGGCTTGGTAGCTGCTGCCGTTCCGGTCGCGGCCCGGAAGGTGGAGGATGCACGGGCATTGCCTCGTGTTCACTCCTCAGGGTTACGATCGTGTGCAGCAGACCAGCCAGTCCGACACATACGGCAGGCAACAGGACACACGCTGTCCCCGCGAGAAGGTAGTGAGACATGCCCAACCTGAGGCCCATGGAGATCGTGCTGATCGTACTGGTCATCCTGCTGCTGTTCGGGGCCAAGAAGCTTCCGGACATGGCCCGGTCCCTCGGCAAGTCGGCCCGCATCCTCAAGAGCGAGGCCAAGGCCATGAAGAAGGACGGCGGCGACGGCGGCGGTGACGGCGACAAGGACGGCAACGCCGAGGCGCAGCAGCCCGCGCCCAAGACGATCCAGGCGGCACCCGGCGACGTCAGCAGCTCGCGTCCGGTGAGCGAGCAGGCCAAGCAGTCCCAGCAGAACTGACCCCCTGGCAGCCCGCACGGTCGTCCGTGCGGCACAACTGACTGACGAGGACACGGGTTGCTCAAGTCCGCCCGCAAACAGGGTAATCAGCCGAAGGATCCCGAGGGCCGGATGCCTCTCGTGGAGCATCTGCGGGAGCTGCGGAACCGCCTGATGAAGGCGGTCCTGGCGATCCTGGCCGTGACCGTCCTCGGCATGGTCTTCTACGAGCAGGTCGCGGACTTCCTCACCGAGCCGATGCTGGACCGCATCGGCTGTGAGGAGGGCTTCGGCGCGTCGGCGACCCGTGAGGCCTGCGCGAACCTCACGATCAACGGCCTGGTCGGACCCTTCACGGTCATGCTGAAGATCGCCCTGACCGTCGGCGTCGTCCTCGCCTCGCCCATCTGGCTCTACCAGTTCTGGGGCTTCCTGGCGCCCGGTCTCCACCGTCACGAGAAGAAGTACGCCGGAGCCTTCGTCTGCACCGGCGTCCCCCTCTTCCTGGCGGGCGCCTACATCGCCTACCTGATCCTGCCCACCGCGGCGGAAGCGCTCATCGGGTTCACGCCCCAAGGCACGAACAACCTCATCGACCTGGGGGACTTCGTCGACATCATCGCGCGGCTGGTGCTCGTCTTCGGCCTCGCCTTCGAGCTGCCCCTCGTCCTGGTCATGATGAACATGGGCGGGCTCGTCACCGGACGGCAGATGCTCGGCTGGTGGCGGATCATGGTCGTCTGCATCACGGTCTTCTCGGCCGTCGCCACCCCGACCGGCGACCCGCTCACCATGGGGGCACTCGCCGCGCCGATCGTGCTGCTCTACTTCGGCGCCGTCGGTGTCGCGCTGCTCAACGACCGGCGGCGCGAGCGGAACGACCCGTACCGGGGCCTGGACGACGACGAGGCGTCGGAGCTGGAGCACGCGCCGGAGCCGGTCGCCGCCGCAGCGCCGTTGGGCGACGACACCCCGGAGGCGGGCGACGACCGCCGTCCCGACGGTTACGGCGACGCCACCTGACGCGCTAGTGTCCGGCGGGTGACCAGCGAGATCACCCTCCTCGTGAACCCGACCGCCGGGCGCGGCCGCGGAGCGCAGGCTGCGCAGCCCGCCGCCGACGCGCTGCGCGGCGCCGGCTTCTCCGTCCGCACCGTCGTCGGCGTCGACGCCCCCGACGCGCTGCGCCGCGCCCGGGAGGCCGTCGCCGAGGGGACGGGCGCCCTCATCGCCGTCGGCGGCGACGGCATGGCCAACCTCGCGCTCCAGGCCGTCGCGGGCACCGGCACGCCGCTGGGGGTGGTCGCCGTGGGCACCGGCAACGACTTCGCCCGCGCCACCGGCCTGCCCGTGCGGGACCCGGGCGCGGCCGGCCGCCTCTTCGCCGACGCCCTCAAGGCGGGCCGGACCCGGCCTGTCGACCTGGGCCGGGTGACCCGCGCCGACGGTACGGAACGCCTGTTCGGGTGCGTGCTCGCCTCCGGGTTCGACTCCCGCGTCAACGACCGGGCGAACCGGATGCGGTGGCCCACCGGACCCCGCCGCTACGACCTGGCGATGCTCGCCGAACTCGCCGCGCTCCGGCCCGTCCGCTACCGGCTCACCCTCGACGACGGCACGCCGCAGGAGGTCGCCGCCACCCTGGTCGCCGTGGGCAACGGGCCCAGCTACGGCGGCGGCATGCGCATATGCTCCGGCGCCGCGCTCGACGACGGCCTCCTCGACGTCACCGTGGTGGGGGAGTGCAGCCGCACCACGCTGCTCCGGGTCTTCCCCCGCGTCTACAAGGGCACCCACCTGAGCCACCCCTCGGTCACCGTCCACCGGGTGCGCACCCTCACCCTGGAGGCCGAGGGCGTCACCGGGTACGCCGACGGGGAGCCCGCGGGCCCGCTGCCGCTCACGGTCCGGAGCGTGCCGGGCGCCGCGCGCCTCCTGCTGCCGCAATAAGATCGATCGCTGTCGGGGGTGGCCGGTAGGCTCGGGAGCACGATGACCGAGGATCTGTCCCCCGCAGAGCGGTACGCCGCGGCCCGCAAGCGGGCCGAGGAGCAGGCCACCGCTCTCGCCCCGTTCCGTGACCTGTACGACTTCGGCCTGGACGACTTCCAGATCGAGGCGTGCCAAGCCCTCGAAGCCGGCAAGGGAGTGCTGGTCGCGGCGCCGACCGGCTCCGGCAAGACGATCGTCGGCGAGTTCGCCGTCCACCTGGCCCTCACGCAGGGCCGCAAGTGCTTCTACACCACGCCGATCAAGGCGCTGTCCAACCAGAAGTACAACGACCTCGTCGCGCGCTACGGGCCGAAGCAGGTCGGCCTGCTCACCGGCGACAACAGCGTCAACGGCGACGCGCCGGTGATCGTGATGACCACCGAGGTCCTGCGCAACATGCTCTACGCGGGCTCGCGGGCCCTGCTCGGCCTCGGCTACGTCGTGATGGACGAGGTCCACTATCTCTCCGACCGCTTCCGCGGCGCCGTGTGGGAGGAAGTGATCATCCACCTGCCCGAGTCGGTGACACTGGTGTCGCTCTCCGCGACGGTGTCCAACGCCGAGGAGTTCGGCGACTGGCTGGACACCGTGCGCGGCGACACCCGGGTGATCGTCTCCGAGCACCGCCCCGTCCCGCTGTGGCAGCACGTCCTCGCCGGGCGGAAGATGTACGACCTGTTCGAGGAGAAGGGCGACCGCAAGAAGGTCAACCCGGACCTGGTGCGGATGGCGCGGATGGAGAACAGCCGCCCCCTCTCCTCCCGCGACCGCCGCCGCAACGGCCGTCCCAAGCGGGAGGCGGACCGGGAGCGCGAGCGGCGGCAGCGTGCCCGGATCTGGACGCCGAGCCGGCCCGAGGTCATCGATCGCCTCGACGCACAGGGCCTCCTCCCGGCGATCACGTTCATCTTCAGCCGGGCCGGCTGCCAGGCCGCCGTCCAGCAGTGCCTGGCGGCCGGGCTCCGGCTCAACGGCCCCGCCGAGCGCGCCCGGGTCCGGGAACTCGTCGAGGAGCGCACCGCGGACATCCCCGACGAGGACCTGCACGTCCTGGGCTACTTCGAGTGGCTGGAGGGCCTGGAACGCGGCGTCGCCGCCCACCACGCGGGCATGCTGCCGACCTTCAAGGAGGTCGTCGAGGAACTGTTCGTCCGCGGGCTGGTGAAGGCCGTCTTCGCCACCGAGACCCTGGCGCTGGGCATCAACATGCCGGCCCGGTCGGTGGTGCTGGAGAAGCTGGTCAAGTGGAACGGCGAGCAGCACGCCGACATCACCCCCGGCGAGTTCACGCAGCTCACCGGACGTGCGGGCCGGCGCGGCATCGACGTGGAGGGGCACGCCGTGGTGCTGTGGCAGCGCGGCATGGACCCCGGCGCCCTGGCCGGGCTCGCCGGCGCGCGCACGTACCCGCTGCGGTCGTCGTTCAAGCCGTCGTACAACATGGCGGTCAACCTGGTCTCCCAGTTCGGCCGGCACCGCTCCCGGGAGCTGCTGGAGACCTCCTTCGCCCAGTTCCAGGCGGACCGCTCCGTCGTCGGCATCTCCCGCCAGGTGCAGCGCAACGAGGAGGGCCTGGAGGGCTACCGCGCCTCGATGACCTGCCACCTCGGCGACTTCGACGAGTACGCGCGGCTGCGCCGCGAGCTGAAGGACCGTGAGACGGAGCTGGCCAAGCAGGGCGCCGCGCAGCGCCGCGCCCAGGCCGCGGCCGCCCTGGAGAAGCTGAAGGCCGGGGACATCATCCACGTGCCCACCGGCAAGTTCGCCGGCCTCGCGCTGGTGCTGGACCCGGGCACGGGCGCCGGGCGCAGCCCCGGCCACCGGCGCGGCTTCGAGCAGTACGACGGGCCACGCCCGCTGGTGCTGACCGCGCAGCGGCAGGTCAAACGGCTGGCCGCACTCGACTTCCCGGTCCCCGTGGAGCCGCTGGAACGGATGCGGGTGCCGAAGTCGTTCAACGCGCGCAGCCCGCAGTCGCGGCGCGATCTGGCGTCCGCGCTGCGCACCAAGGCCGGCCACTACGAGCCGCAGCGGCACCGCCGTCAGCGCTCGGGGGCGGCCGACGACGAGCAGATCGCCCGGCTGCGGGCCGACCTGCGCCGCCACCCCTGCCACGGGTGCGACGAGCGCGAGGACCACGCCCGGTGGGCGGAGCGGTACCACCGGCTGCGCCGCGACACCCGGCAGCTCGAGCGGCGCATCGAGGGGCGGACGAACACCATCGCCCGCACCTTCGACCGGGTCTACGCCCTGCTGTCGGAGCTGGACTACCTGCACGGCGACCAGGTCACCGACGACGGGAGGCGGCTGGCCCGGCTGTACGGCGAGCTGGACCTGCTGGCCTCGGAGTGCCTGCGCGAGGGCGTGTGGGAGGGCCTGCCGCCCGCCGAGCTCGCCGCCTGCGTGTCCGCCCTGGTGTACGAGTCGCGGGCGGCCGACGACGCCATGCCGCCGCAGCTGCCGGGCGGCGGCCGGGTGAAGGCCGCGCTGGGCGAGATGGTGCGCATCTGGGGCCGGCTCGACGCGCTGGAGGAGCAGCACGGCGTCAGCGCGACCGAGGGCGTCGGGCAGCGCGAACCGGACCTGGGCTTCGCGTGGGCGGCCTACCAGTGGGCGGACGGGCACGGCCTGGACGCGGTGCTGCGCGAGACCGACATGCCCGCCGGCGACTTCGTGCGCTGGTGCAAGCAGGTCCTCGACGTCCTCGGGCAGCTCGCCGCGGCGGCACCCGAGGGCGGCACGGTGGCGAAGAACGCGCGGCGCGCGATCGAGGCGATGCTGCGCGGCGTCGTCGCGTACACCTCCGTCGGCTGACGTTCCGCGTCCGTCCGACCACCGGCCCGGCAGGCGTGGTTGACCGCCCGCCGGGCCGGCGGCATGTTGTCTGCGTCCCGTCCGTCCCGCTCCCACCGGAGGCGAGCAGTGCGCAGACACCCCGTCAGGAACGTGCCCGGGAACCGGTTCCGTCGATGGCTCGCCGCCGCGGTCGCCGTCGCCGCCGTGGCGACGCTCACCTCGGCGGCGCACGCACGCCCCGACGGCGACGACCGGCGCGGCCACGACCTGCGGCTCAACCAGATCCAGGCCATGGCCACGCACAACAGCTACCACCGTGAGGTGTCGTTCGCCGAGCAGAAGGTCATGGAGGCGAACGACCCGAACTTCCGCACGCTGCTCTACAGCCACGCCTCGCTGCCGCAGCAGTTCGCCCGCCAGCGGGTGCGCGGCATCGAACTCGACGTCTTCCCCGACCCGGAGGGCGGCCTGTACGCGGACCCGCTGATCCGCAGGGCCGCCGGTCTGCCGCCGCCGGAGGATCCGGCCTGGCACGAGCCCGGCTTCAAGGTCCTGCACTGGGCGGACTTCGACTACCGCACCTCGTGCATCACCCTCACCGGCTGCCTGACGCAGGTGAAGGAGTGGTCGCAGCGCCATCCGCGGCACGTCACCGTCCCGGTCCTCCTGGAGCTGAAGCAGACCGACCCGCGGCTGGAGGAACGCGGGGGAGCGGTCAGCCCGCCGTGGGACACGGCCATGCTCGACGCGCTGGACGCCGCGATCCGCCGGGTCTTCCCCGACCGTACGACCGTGACCCCCGACGACGTCCGGCGCCGCGGCGAGACCCTGGAGGAGTCCGTCCTCCGGCACGGCTGGCCCCGGCTGTCCGCGGCGCGCGGCAAGGTGATGTTCCTGATGGACAACGACGACCAGGAGCTCCAGGACGCCTACCGGGCCGGCGGGCGGGAGAGCCTCCAGGGCCGGGTGCTGTTCACCGACTCCGAACCGGGACGGGCGGACGCCGCGTTCATGAAGGTGAACGACCCGACCGGCGGCAACAAGGCCGTCATCCGCGACCTGGTGCGGCGGGGCTACTTCGTGCGGACCCGCTCGGACGTGCCGCTCGACCAGGCGACCAGCGGAGAGGACCGCATGCTGCGGGACGCCCTGTCCTCCGGGGCGCAGATGGTCAGCACGGACTTCCCCGTGCCCGGGCTCGCCGCGCGCTACGGCTCCGACTACGTCGCCGAACTTCCGCGCGGCCAGGGCCCGGTGCGCTGCAACCCGGTCACGGTACGGACGTGGCAGTGCCCGCGCGGGCCGCTGGAACCGTGACCGGCCCGCCCCTCACCGCTGGAGCGCGTACAGCACGCGGTTGAGTGAACTGCGCAGCCCCCAGCGCTCGTCCAGGGCGAGCAGCGCCGTCGCGTCGTGCGGCTCGTCCGGCAGGGTGGCGTCGAAACCGGGCAGCGGCACGTCGTCCGCGACCCGGACCACCTTCGGCGCCACCGCCAGATACGGCGCGGCCTCCTGGAGCCTGCGGCGCTGCGCCGGGGTGATCTTCGACTTCGGGTCCGCGGCGGCGGCCTCGATGCCGGCCAGGTCGCCGTAGGCCGTCAGCAGCTTCGCGGCGGTCTTCTCCCCGACGCCGGGCACGCCGGGAAGGCCGTCGCTCGGGTCGCCGCGCAGCGTCGCCAGGGCGGCGTACCCCGGCCCGTCCACGCCGTACTTCTCCCGCAGCGCCGCCTCGTCGAACGCGGCGAGGTTGCCCATGCCCTTGACCGGGTAGAGAACCCGCACCCCGCGCGCGTCGTCGATCAGCTGGAACAGGTCGCGGTCGCCGGTGACGATGTCCACCGGCCCGGCGGCGCGGGCGGTCAGGGTGCCGATGACGTCGTCCGCCTCGTACCCGTCCGAGCCGATCCGGGCGATGCCCAGCGCGTCCAGCACGTCGTCGATGACCGGGACCTGCGGGGAGAGGGTGTCCGGCACCTGCTCGGTGTCGGGGCTGCCCGTCTCCGTCTCCTCCAGCACGCGGTGCGCCTTGTAGGAGGGGATGAGGTCCACCCGCCACTGCGGGCGCCAGTCGAAGTCCATGCAGGCGACCAGTTCGTCCGGCCGGTGGTCCTGCACCAGCCGGGCGATGAAGTCCAGCAGACCGCGCACCGCGTTCACGGGCGTGCCGTCCGGGGCCCGGACCGAGTCCGGAACCCCGAAGTAGGCCCGGAAGTACAGCGAGGCGGTGTCGAGGAGCATCAGCCGTGGTGTGGTCACGTCCCGATGATGCCGCATGCCGCCGACAGCGGGGCGGACCCGCACCCTCGGCTACCGTGCCCCCATGACTCCCCCCGCCGCCGTACGGCGCGTCGTCTCGCTGGTCCCGTCGCTGACCGAGGCGGTGGCGGCGTCCGGCCCGGACCTGCTGGTCGGCGCCACCGACTGGTGCAGTCACCCCGCCGGCCTGGACGTCGCGCGGGTGCGCGGCACCAAGAATCCGGACCTGGAGCGGATCGCCGCCCTGGAACCCGACCTGGTGCTGGCCAACGAGGAGGAGAACCGCCCGGCCGACCTCGAGGCGCTGCGGGCCGCCGGGATCGGCGTGCTGGTCACCGAGGTCCGCAGCGTGCCGCAGGCGTTCGGCGAACTGCACCGCGCCCTGGTCGACGGCTGCGGTCTGCCCCGTCCCGCGTGGCTGGACGAGGCGGAGGCGGCGTGGGCGGAGGTGCGCGCCGAGTTCGACGCGGTGGCGGTGGTGCCCGTGTGGCGCCGGCCGTGGATGGTGCTGGGCCGGGACACCTTCGCCGGGGCGGTCCTCGCCCACCTCGGGGTACGCAACCGCTACGCGGGCCACCCCGAGCGCTATCCGCGCGTCCCGCTGCCCGAACTGGCCGACCCCCGGGCCGCCGACCTCGTCGTGCTGCCCGACGAGCCGTACGCGTTCGCCGCCGACGACGGGCCGGAGGCCTTCCCCGGGCTACCCGCGGCCCTGGTCGACGGACGGCATCTCACCTGGTACGGGCCGTCGCTGACCGAGGCGCCCGGAGTGCTTGCCGGCGCCGTGCGCGAGGCCCTGGGCTGAGGCAGCGCGGGGCCGGACCGCCGGCGCCGCACACACCGCGCCCCGGCGGGGCCCGGCAGTGCGGCCGTCAGCGCTGCGTCTGCCACTCGTGCCGGGCCCGCCCCGCGAGCCCGGACTGCCGTTCCTGCCGGCGGGCGGCCTCCTTCACCAGGGCCCGCATCACCCGCAGGTCGGTCCCCGCCGCCTCCGGGTGCCACTGCACGCCCAGGGTCCAGGCGCTGGCGCCGGGCATCTCCACCGCCTCCACGGTGCCGTCCTCGGCGTGCGCGCACGCCACCAGGCCGGAACCGAGCCGCCGTACCGCCTGGTGGTGGTAGGTGGGCACGACGACCGGGCCCTCCAGCGCGCGGGCGAGCCGGGTGCCGGCAACGGGCGTGACGGCGTGCGTGCCGAACACCCCCGGCTCCCCGGCGTGGCCGTCCAGGTGCTGGACGAGAGTGCCCCCGCGGGCGACGTTGAGCAGCTGCATGCCCCGGCAGATGCCGAGCAGCGGTACCCCGCACTCCAGCGCGGCGTCGATCAGCGCCAGCTCCCACGCGTCGCGCTCCCAGGCCGGGGGACCGGTCCGCGGGTCCGGCTCCGCGCCGTACCGGAGGGGCTCGACGTCGGGGCCGCCCGCGACGACCAGGCCGTCCAGACGGGCCACGGCGGCGTCGGCCGCGTGCGGGCCGGAGTCCGGGGGGAGCAGCGCGGCGAGTCCGCCGGCGGCCTGCACCAGCTGGTGGTACCCGGCCGGCAGCAGGGCGGCGGGCAGCCGCCACACACCCCACCGTGCTTCCGGTTCCAGGTAGGTGCTCACACCGATCAGCGGAGGTGCCATGTGTACGACTATCCCTTTTCCAGCTCGGCCTCTGCTTCGGCCAGGGCGGCGAACTCCTCCTCGGGTGCGCCGGCCACCAGCCGGTGCCGACTGTAGAAGGCGAAGTAGCCCACCGCCACGACGTACAGGATCAGCGCGATCCCCGCGGCCGTCGGGTCGACGAGGAACGTCGCCACCACCGCGGAGCACGCCAGCACGAAGGCGACCGAGGAGGTCCACACGCCGCCCGGCGTGCGGTACGGCCGGTGCAGGCCCGGCTCCCGGCGGCGCAGCACGATGTGCGAGAGCGACATCAGCACGTAGGAGACCGCCGCGCCGAAGACGGCGATGTTCAGCATGCGGGCCCCGTCGCCGGTGGCCGCCGCCAGCCCGAAGCCGATGGCCGCGGGCACGATGAGCCCCAGGTAGGGGGCCTTGCGGCGGCTGGTCAGCGACAGGAAGCGGGGCAGGTAGCCCGCCCGGGACAGGGCGAACAGCTGCCGCGAGCCGGCGTAGATCAGTGAGAAGAACGACGCGACCAGGCCCGCCAGGCCCGCGTAGTTGACGACCCGGCTCAGCGTCGTGGGGTCGCCGCCGGTCGCCGTCTCCAGCGCCGCGACCAGCGGGTTGTCGGCGTCCTTGAGGGCGTCCGATCCCGCTGCCCCGGCGGCGGGCAGCAGCGTGAGCAGCGCCAGCAGCACCAGGATGCCGATGGCCGCCGCCATCGCCCGTGGCAGCGTCCGCTCCGGGTCCTTTGCCTCCTCCGCCGCCAGCGGCACACCCTCCACGCCCAGGAAGAACCACATGCCGAACGGGAACGCCGCCCAGATGCCGAGCAGCCCGTACGGCAGCCACGACCCGGAGCCGAAGGCGGAGGAGTCCACGGCTATGTCGTTCAGCGACCCGCCGTCGAAGTGGGTGAGCGCCCCGATGCAGAACACCAGCAGCGCGGCCACCGCGATGCCCGTGACCACGAAGCTGAACCGCAGCGCCTCGCCCACGCCCCACAGGTGCACGCCCGTGAACAGCACGAAGCACGCCAGGTACACCGGCCAGCCCGACTCCAGGCCGAACAGCCCCAGCGACTCGACGTAGCCGCCGATGAAGACCGAGATGGCGGCCGGCGCCAGGACGTACTCGATGAGGATGGCCGTGCCGGTCAGGAACCCGCCCCAGGTGCCCAGGGCCCGACGGGCGAAGCCGTAACCGCCCCCGGCGGTGGGCAGGATCGAGGACAGCTCGGCCAGCGAGAACACCATGCAGGCGTACATCACGCCCATCAGCACGGTGGCGACGGCGAGTCCGCCGAAGCCGCCCTCGGCCAGCCCGAAGTTCCAGCCGGCGTAGTCCCCGGAGACCACGTAGGCCACGCCCAGCCCGGTGAGCAGCAGCCATCCGGCGCTGCCCCGGCGCAGGGTGCGGCGTTGCAGATACGCCTCCTCGGAGGCCGGCGCGGGGGAGCCGGTGTCCCGGCCGCGCAGTCCGGTGTCCTCGGCCATGAGCATCTCCCGCGTACGTACGACGTCATTGGTGTGACCCCATACCATTGCGCCGTCCCGGTCCCCGCGCAAGACCCGTGACGCAACCTGCCACGGACCGGCCCGCCGAACGGCTCGCGGCCGCCGCCGCGGGCTGCTACAGCAGGAAGCCGCGCAGCAGCGCGGCGGTGCCGGCGCAGTGCTCGCGGGCGACGGCGCGGGCGGCCTCCGGGTCGCCCGCGGCGACGGCCTCGACCAGCGCGGTGTGCTGCTGCTGGGCGTGTTCCAGGTTGCGCACCAGCAGCGGGATGCGGCCCAGCAGGTCGTTGAGCGTGGCGCGGGCCGCCGCGTACTGCGCGGTCAGGGTGGCCGAGCCGGCGAGTTCGACCAGGGTGAGGTGCAGCAGGGTGTCCTGCCGCCGGTAGTCGCCGAGTGCGGCGTCCCGGGTGGCGTCCAGTGCCGCTCGGAGCCGTCGTTCGTCCTCGCCGGTCAGCCCCCGTGCGGCGACCAGCTCGGCGGCGCCCGCCTCCAGTACCTCCCGGAACCGCAGCGCGTCCTCCAGGCCTGCCGCGTCCAGCGCGGCCGGCGGTCCGCCGCCCTCCGGCGGATCGCAGACGAACGTGCCGCCGTACCGTCCGCGGCGGCTCTCCACCAGGCCCTCGTCGGTGAGCACGCGCAGCGCCTCGCGGAGCGTCACCCGGCTCACCCCCAGCCGTTCGGCGAGTTCGCGTTCGGCCGGGAGCCGCCCGCCGGCGGGAATCAGACCGAGCCGCAGGACCTGGAGTATCTGCTCCAGCGCCTCCTCGAAGCCGTTGCCCGCCCGCACCGGGCGCAGAACCGGCGCCAGCGGATCTCCCGTGCGCGCGGTTCCGGCGCCCGGCCCGCTCACCGAATCGTTCATCGTCCCCACTTCCCCAGCAATGGTCTCGTGTCCTACCTTAAGAAGCCCGGACGACCCAGGCGAGACGGCAGGAGGCCCTACCGTGGCAGACCCCACGCCCCCGCTCTCCGTGGACGAGCTGCGATGGCTCGTCCAGGAGGGCCGGATCGACACCGTGGTCCTCGCCTTCACCGACATGCAGGGCAGACTCCAGGGGAAGCGCTTCGCCGCGGGCTTCTTCCTCGACGAGGTGCTCGACCACGGCACCGAGGGCTGCAACTACCTACTGGCCGTGGACGCCGAGATGAACACCGTCGACGGCTTCGAGATGTCCTCCTGGGAGCGCGGCTACGGCGACTTCGCCATGCACGGCGACCACGGCACCCTGCGCCGCGTCCCCTGGAACCCCGGCACCGCCATGATCACCGCCGACCTGGCCTGGCACGACGGCGCCCCCGTGACCGCCTCGCCGCGGCAGATCCTGCGCCGTCAGCTCGACCGGCTCGCCGCACGCGGCTGGACCGCGCACGTCGGCACCGAACTGGAGTTCATGGTCTTCCAGGACACCTACGAGGACGCCTGGAACAGCGCGTACCGCGGCCTGACCCCCGCCAACCAGTACAACGTGGACTACTCCGTGCTCGGCACCGGACGCGTGGAGCCGCTGCTGCGCCGCATCCGCAACGAGATGGGCGCAGCCGGCATGACCGTCGAGTCCGCCAAGGGCGAGTGCAACCTCGGCCAGCACGAGATCGCCTTCCGCTACACCGACGCCCTCACCACCTGCGACCAGCACGTCGTGTACAAGACCGGAGCCAAGGAGATCGCCGCCCAGGAGGGCCGGGCGCTCACCTTCATGGCCAAGTACGACGAGCGCGAGGGCAACTCCTGCCACATCCACCTGTCCCTGCGGGACGCCGACGGCGCTCCCGTACTCGCCGACGACGACCGGCCCGACGGCATGTCCGAGGTGATGCGGCGCTTCCTCGCCGGCCAGCTCGCGGCACTGCGCGAGTTCACCTTCCTCTACGCCCCCAACATCAACTCCTACAAGCGCTTCCAGCCCGGCTCCTTCGCCCCCACCGCCGTCGCCTGGGGCCCCGACAACCGCACCTGCGCCTACCGGGTCGTCGGCCACGGCGGCTCGCACCGCATGGAGAACCGGGTGCCCGGCGGCGACGTCAACCCCTACCTGGCCGTCGCCGGGATGATCGCCGCCGGACTGCACGGGGTGGACGAGGCCCTCGAACTCCCCGCCGCATGCACCGGGAACGCCTACACCGGCGACGCCGACCACGTGCCCGCGACCCTCCGCGAGGCCGCCGGACTGTGGGAGGGCAGCGCCCTCGCCCGTGACGCCTTCGGCGACGACGTCGTCCGGCACTACGCCAACGCGGCCCGCGTCGAACTCCAGGCGTACGACGCCGCCGTGACCGACTGGGAACGCTTCCGCTCCTTCGAACGCATGTGAGGCACCGCTTGCAGCCGAACGACCAGGACGACCGCCGGGCCGGCCGGCCCGCGGCCGCCGAACACCACGTCCTCGACCCGGCGACCGGGGAACGCGTCGCGACGGTCCCCGCGACCACGGAGACAGGGATCGACCAGGCGGTGCGGCGCGCGAGGGCCGCCCAGTGCCGGTGGGCGGCCCTCGCCCCCGCCGACCGCGCCCGCCTGCTGCGCCGCTTCGCCGCCGTGGTCGACCAGCACCTCGAGGAGCTGGCGCTGCTGGAGGTGCGCGAGGCCGGGCACCCGGTGGGCAACGCCCGCTGGGAGGCGGGCAACGTACGCGACCTCCTCGACTACGCGGCGGGCGGCGTGGAGCGCCTGACCGGCAGCCAGATCCCGGTCGACGGCGGCGTGAACGTCACCTTCGCCGAACCCCTCGGCGTCGTCGCCGTCATCGCTCCGTGGAACTTCCCCATGCCCGTAGCGGCCTGGGGCACCGCCCCCGCCCTGGCCGCCGGGAACGCCGTCCTCCTCAAACCGGCCGAGGCGACGCCGCTCACCGCTCTCCGCCTGGCCGAACTCGCCCTGGAGGCCGGGCTGCCCGAGCACCTGTTCCAGGTCGTCCCCGGCGCGGGCGAGGTCGCCGGAGCGGCGCTGGTGCGCCACCGGGACGTCGCCAAGGTCGTCTTCACCGGTTCCACCGAGGTCGGCAGGAGCGTGATGGCCGCGTGCGCGGCGCAGGTCAAACCGGTGACCCTGGAGCTCGGGGGCAAGAGCCCCAACATCGTCTTCGCCGACGCCGACGTCGAACGCGCCGCCTCCGCCGCCCCCGGCTCGTTCCTGGACAACACCGGCCAGGACTGCTGCGCCCGCAGCCGCATCCTCGTCCAGCGCAGCGTCCACGACCGCTTCCTCGAGCTCCTCGAGCCCGCGGTGAAGGGCTTCACCGTCGGCGATCCGGCCGACCCCGCCACACAGATGGGCCCGCTGATCTCCGCGGCGCAACGCGACCGCGTCGCCTCCTACGTGCCGCGTGACGCGCCCGCCCTCATCCGCGGCGAGGCCCCCGAAGGCCCCGGATTCTGGTACCCGGCGACCGTGCTGGAGGCCGGCGAGACCGACCGGACCGCGACCGAGGAGATCTTCGGACCGGTCGCCGTGGTGCTGCCCTTCGACGACGAGGCGGACGCGATCCGGCTCGCCAACGCCACGCCGTACGGCCTGTCCGGCTCGGTGTGGACCCGCGACCTCGGGCGCGCGCTGCGCGTCTCGCGCGGCGTCGCCGCCGGGAACCTCTCGGTCAACTCGCACAGCAGCGTGCGCTACTCCACCCCCTTCGGCGGCTACCGGCTCTCCGGGCTCGGCCGCGAACTCGGCCCCGGCGCGCTGGAGGCCTTCACCGAGACCAAGAACGTCTTCCTGAACACCGAGGAGCTCACGTGACCGAAGCCACCACCCCCGCCGGCACCGCGCAGGCGCCCGTCTGCCGCAGGCTGGTCGGCCGCACCGCCGTCGTCACCGGAGCGGGCAGCGGCATCGGACTCGCCGCGGTGCGCCGACTGGCATCCGAGGGCGCGCACGTGGTGTGCGCCGACCTGGACTCCGCACGCGGCAAGGCCGCCGCCGAGGAGACCGGCGGGCTCTTCGTCGAGACCGACGTCACCGACGAGGCCGCGGTCGAGGCGCTGTTCGCCGCCGCCCACGAGCGGTACGGCTCGGTCGACGTGGCCTTCAACAACGCGGGCATCTCGCCGCCGGACGACGACTCCATCCTCACCACCGGCCTCGACGCCTGGCAGCGGGTGCAGCAGACCAACCTCACCTCCGTCTACCTGTGCTGCCGCGCGGCGCTGCCCTACATGCGCCGGCAGGGACGCGGGTCGATCATCAACACCGCGTCGTTCGTCGCCGTGATGGGCGCCGCCACCTCGCAGATCAGCTACACCGCGTCCAAGGGCGGCGTGCTGGCCATGTCCCGGGAACTGGGCGTGCAGTTCGCCCGGGAGGGCATCCGGGTCAACGCGCTCTGCCCCGGGCCGGTCAACACCCCGCTGCTGCGCGAGCTGTTCGCGAAGGACCCGGAGCGGGCGCAGCGCCGGCTGGTGCACGTGCCCGTCGGACGGTTCGCCGAGGCCGAGGAGATCGCCGCCGCGGTGGCCTTCCTCGCCAGCGACGACTCCTCGTTCGTCAACGCCACCGACTTCCTCGTCGACGGGGGGATCTCCGGAGCGTATGTGACACCGTTGTGACGGCACCGGTACCGCACGGCGGTTCGGTTCGCACAGGTGTTGCCCTAGTGTGCTGAGGGTGAGCACGACGACTCCGCCCGGCTGGTACCCAGACCCCGGGCACACAGGTTTCGGCCCCGCCCCGGAGCGCTGGTGGGACGGCGCGGCGTGGACGGAACACCGCCGCGCCGCCTCCGCCGGCCCCGTGCCGCCCGGATACCCGCCGCAGGGCGGCTCCGCGCAACAGCACGGCGCGGCCGGGGGGTTCCCGCCGCCGTACCCCCAGGGCAAGCCGAAGGGGCCCCTGGTGGCGGGCATCGTCGCGGCCGTCGCCGTGGTCCTCGCGATCGTCGTGGGCGCCGTGCTCGTCGGCGGGGAGAAGGGCGGGCGTGCCGACGGCCCCGCGCCGTCCGCGTCCAGCGGACCCCCGGGGACGGAGGAGAGCACCGGACCGGACGACGACGGGTCCCCGCCCGCGCCGGGTGAGGAGCGCCTGCCGCTCGCGAGCGGCGTCAAGCTGCCGCTGCCGTCCGGCTGGACCCGGGTCGACGGCACCTACGGCGCCGCCGTCAACACCACCCCCTACAGCTGCCCGCTGAAGCGGGAGCGCTGCGTACGGGCCGGCGCGGCCGTGTACGTCACCCCGGAGGACGGCGACCCGGAGACCGTCGCCAAGGCCGACATCGAGGCCAACGCCGACTCCTCCTACGGCGCTGACTACTACGGCGGCATCACCTCGCACGAGGAGGTCGCCTCCCAGGCGGTCGAAGTCGCCGGCCAGAACGGCCACCTCGTCCGCTGGAAGATCGACAACGAAGAGGACCCGGACGCCTACGTGGAGTCGGTGGCCTTCCCGCACCCGGACGGCAGCGGACAGATGCTCGTCCTGCGGGCCGGCCTGGACATCCACGACGAGGCCCCCTCGACGGACGTCCTCGACGAACTGCTCGAGGGCGTGGAGAAGGGCTCGGTCGTCGACGACGACAGCAACGAGTCGATCTGACACGACGTCGGGGACGGAACAGCCGCGGCCGCTCAGAGGAAGGTCCGGCCCTCGCCCCGGTAGGTGGGGACGGACGCGGTCACCCGGTCGCCCTCGATCAGGTGCAGGCAGTCGAAGCGTTCGCACAGCTCGCCCGCCTTCGCGTGGCGGAACCACACCCTGTCCCCGATCCGCAGGTCGTCCGCCGCCGTTCCCAGCAGCGGGGTCTGCACCTCTCCCGCGCCCTCCATCGGGTCGTAGCGCAGCCCGCCGGGCAGGTACGGCTGCGGCAGCCGGTCCGTTCCCGCCGCGCCGGAGGCCGGGTAGCCGCCCCCGAGGACGGTCACCACGCCGGTACCGGGCCGCCGCACCACCGGCAGCGCGAACAGCGCCGCCGGGCGGCCGGTGAAGGAGGTGTAGGAGTCGAAGAGGCGCGGGGTGAAGAGTCCGGAGCCCGCGGCGACCTCCGTCACGGCCGGCTCCGCCGCGGTGTGCTGCACGCTGCCGGTGCCGCCGCCGTTGACGAACTCCAGGCCGGGGGCCACCTCCCGCACCGCCCGGACCGCCTCCGCGCGGCGCCGGGCCAGCTCCCGCCGGGCGGTCGCCTGCATCAGCCGTATGCCCCTGCTGCGCAGCGGGCGCCCGGGCACGGCGTCCCCCACGCCCGCCACATGGCCCTCGTACCCCATCAGCCCCACCAGGGCGAACCCCGGGCGGCGCAGCACCGTACGGGCCGCCTCCGTCAGCCCGGTGGGGGAGTGCAGCGGGGAACGGCGCGCCCCGACGCGCAGCCTCCCGCCCAACAGCCGCAGCGACGTGTCGAGTTCCAGACAGACCCGCACCCGTTCACGTCCGCCGGAACGGGCCGCGTCGATGAGGTCCAGCTGCGCCGGGTCGTCCACCATCACCGTCACCGCGGCGGCCAGAGCCGGGTCGGAGGCCAGTGCGGCGAAGCCGCCGCGGTCCGCGGACGGGTACGCCAGCAGCACGTCGTCGACCCCGGAGCGGGCCAGCCACAGCGCCTCCGCCAGCGTGAACGCCATCACCCCGGAGAAGCCGTCACGGGCCAGGACCCGCTCCAGCAGGGCCCGGCAGCGCACCGACTTGCTCGCCACCCGCAACGGCAGGCCGCCGGCCCGGCGCTCCAGATCGGCGGCATTGGCGTCGAAGGCGTCCAGGTCCACGACGGCCAGCGGCGCCTCGAGGCCCGCCGTGGCCCGGTCGTAGCGGGCACGGACGTCGGCGAGCGGAACGGACGTATCGAACACGCGGGCAGCTTGCCAGAGTCCGTGCCCGCAGCACACCCCGCACCTCGGGTTGCCGGGGGTACCGGGAGGCACCGTAGAGTGACGGCGCACGCCGCGTCGCAGCAGCGCCGGAGTGCCGTTCGGCAGAACACCACGTCACACGTCATCCGGTCGCGCGCAGGCGTGCGCGCCGCCATGGCCGGGGGAGGGCGCGCATGAGCACGGAGGCCGGTCGCCCCCGCAACCCGCACGTGCCGCTGCCGCCCGCCGCGCCTCCCCGGCCCACCGTCCCCCCGCGCCCCCGCACCGCACCCCCCACGACCGGGGAACCGGCGCGGGAAGGGCGGCGGAACGACGCGGCGGGGAAGGGCGGGCCGCCGTCGCCCGGCGCCGCGCCGATCCCCGAGGACGAGCCCACCACCCGCGTCGCTCCCCGCACCGCGCCACGTGACACGAGCCGTCCCGGTGCCGCCGCGAGGACGGCCACGACCCGCACGAGCGCCGCGGGGACGGCGTCCCCGGGCACCACCGCCGCGCCGGTTCCGCCGCCACGCCCCCCGCGCCGGCCGGACGTCCCGGCGACGCCGCCCCCACCGTCCGCCGGAGCCCCGCCGCCCCGGCCCCCCCACCCGCCGCGCCCCGCGCCGGCGGCGCCGCGGTTCGACGACGACATCGCCGGTCCGCCCACCTTCCGGCTGCGACCCATCCGCGACGAGGAGCCACGGCGCCTGCCGATGCGCACCGTCGCGGCGGCCGCCTGCCTGGTGCTGGGCGTCGGCCTGCTGGGCGGCACCACCGCCGGCACCCTCCTCGCCGACGACGCCGAGGCCGGACCGTCCGCGGCGCAGGCCGCCTTCGACGAGGCCCGCGGCCTGTGGCACAACGTCCCCGTCGACGGGCTCTTCCCCCGCACGGTCGAAGCCGAGGGCGCCGGCCCCGGTGGCGCCGACCGCCGGTGGACCCGGCTCGCGGTGGCCCCCGACGGCCCCTGCCGGCAGGCCTTCGACCCCCTGCTCGCCAAGGCGGTCTCACCCGTGGGCTGCCGACGGCTCGTCCGCGCCACCTACGCGGACGAGACCAGCACCAGCGTCGTCACCGTCGGCCTGGTCTTCACCGAGGCCGACCGGACAGGGATGCGCGCCCTCCGGGCCCGCTTCGAGGAGGAGGGGCTCGCGGAGCGCACCGACCTGATGCCCCGCACGTTCCCGCCCCGCGGCACGGTCGCCGCCGACTTCGGCGACGCACAGCGCGCCAGCTGGACCGTCCGCGTGCTCACCGGGGCGCCGGTGATCGTCTTCGCCGTGTCCGGGTTCGCCGACGGCCGTCCCGTGGCCGAGCCGCGTCCCGCCGCCGACGCCGTCGACCCGGAGGCGACCTCCGCGCCGGCCCAGGCGGGTCTCGGCCACGACGCCCGGGGCCTGGCCGACCGCATCGAGCAGGCGCTGCGCGCCCGGCTGCCCGAGCCCGCGAAGGAAGAGAACTGAATGGACCGCCTCGCCGGGCCCCCGACAGCCGACACCCCCTCCCACACCCTCTCCGGCAACCGCGGGTACCCGGCCGCCGCCCGCGGCGTGGTCCGCCGCACCGCGGCGCTGCTGGCGGCCGCCGCCCTGGTCACCGTGCCGCTCACCGCCGGCACGGCGCACGCGGCCGGGGAGGGGCTCCAGGAACGGCAGTGGGGCCTGGCCACCGTCAATGTCCGCGAGGCCTGGGAGACCACCCGGGGCGAGGGCGTCACCGTGGCCGTCCTCGACACGGGCGTCGATGCCACCCACCCCGATCTCACCGGCTCGGTGCTGGAGGGGAAGGACCTCGTCGGCTTCGGCGCACAGCGCGGCGACCCCGCCTGGGCGCGCCACGGCACCGCGATGGCCGGCGTCATCGCCGGCCACGGCCACGACACGGGCGACGCGCACGGAGTGCTGGGCGTCGCGCCCGGCGCGAAGATCCTGCCGGTGCGGGTACTGCTCGAAGAGGACGACGACGCCCGCGACGAGGCCCGCCGCACCCGCGGCGACGCCCTGGCCGAGGGCATCCGCTGGGCCGCGGACAACGGCGCGGACGTCATCAACCTCTCGCTCGGCGACGACAGCGACTCCGCGCACCCCGACCCGCAGCAGGACGCCGCCGTCCGCCACGCGCTGCGCAAGGGCGTCGTGGTCGTCGCCTCCGCCGGCAACGACGGCAAGGACGGCGACCACGTCTCCTACCCGGCCGCCTACCCCGGCGTGATCGCCGTCACCGCCGTCGACGAGAACGGCCGCCGTGCCGACTTCTCCACCCGCCGCTGGTACGCCACCGTGGCCGCACCCGGCGACGACGTGATCATCACCGAACCCGACCGCCTCTACTACGAGGGCTGGGGGACCAGCGTCGCTGCGGCCTTCGTCTCCGGCGCCGCCGCCCTCGTCACCGCCGCCCATCCCGATCTCACGCCCGCCCAGGTCAGGCAACTCCTCGCGGACACCGCGCAGAACACGCCGCCGGGCGGCCGCAGCGACGCGCTCGGCACCGGCGTCGTCGACGCCGCCGCGGCCATCGAGATGGGCGCCACCGTCCGGCCGCAGTCCCTCGAGAAGGGCGTGCAGCCCTACCCCGAGCGCTACTTCGGCGCCGGGCCGGACGACACCTCGGGCGGCTTCGACTGGCTCGCGCTGACCGGCGCCGCCTGCGGCGCGCTCCTCATCGCGGGAGCCGTCGCCCTCCAGCGGGGTGCCCGGAGCCGGACCCACTGACCCCGTCCGGTTAGCCTCGTGTCCGTGGCGCTCAAGAACATTCCCGACCCCGGCTTCTCCGGTGACGACGGCCGGGCCGACCCGGTCCTCGCCGACGCCCTCGCCGCCTGGCGGCAGGACCCCGCGCGGGAGGACGCGCTGCTGGACGCACTGCGAGGCGCGCGGCTGCTGGTGCCCGTCGTCGCCGTTCTGGGCGAGGCGGAGACCGGCACGGACGGACTGCGCCGCGACAAGTCCAGCGACATGGCCGTCCCCACCCTGAACGCCCCGGGCGGCCGGCGTGCCCTGCCCGCCTTCACCTCCACCGAGACCCTGGCGCGCTGGCAGCCCGACGCCCGTCCGGTCGCCGTCCCGCTGCGCCAGGCGCTGCTCGCGGCCGCCCACGAGGGCGCGGACACCGTGGTACTGGACCTCGCCGGCCCGGTCCCGTACGAACTGACGGGTGCCGCGCTGCGCGGACTCGCGGCGGGCGGCGCCGACCGCCCCCGGCCCCTCGACGACGCGGACGTCGCCGACGCCCTGCGCCGGGTGCTCGCCGCCGAGCAGGCGGTTCACGGCGCGCACCTCCTGCCGCCCCGCGGCGACACCGACGGCACGCTCGCCGTGGCTCTCGCCCCGGACGCCGACCCCGCTGCCGCGGCACGCCGGGTGGCCGCCGCCCTGGCCGCCGACGAGACGCTGCGCGCCGCACTGGTACGCGGGCTGGACCTGGCCGTCCTCCCGGCCGGCAGCAGCCTCCCCGAGGACGCCCTCTACCGCAGCTGACGGCGGATACCGGAACGGCGGCGGACGGCAGCCGACGGACGCGCCACCCGCTTGGCGCTCTGCACATGCGTGCCGCGCCGGGCGGACCGACACTCGGGGACACATCGCGATCTTCGATCGTCCCCGACGGGAGGCGTCATGCGGGCGGAGACCCTGACCGTGACGGACACGCGGCCGCTGGTCGCCGAATGCCTGGGAACCGGCCTGCTGGTCTTCTTCGGCGTCGGCGCCGCCGTCGTGGCCGGCGAGTACATCGGCACCCTCGGCATCGCCCTCACCTTCGGTCTGACCATGCTGGCGCTCGCCTACGCCCTGGGCTCCCTCTCGGGTGCCAACCTCAACCCTGCCGTCACCCTGGGCATGCTGGTGGCCCGCCGCATCGACGTGACCACCGCGGTGCGGTACTGGGTCGCGCAGCTCGTCGGCGCGATCCTGGGCGCCCTGCTGCTGTTCCTGGTCGCCCACCAGATCCCCGACCTGGAGATCGGCGAACGCTTCGGCACCAACGGCTTCGGCGACCGCTCGGCCGTCCAGCTCAACACCTTCGGCGCCCTCGTCACGGAGATCGTGCTGACGTTCCTGCTGGTCTACGTGTGGCTGTCGGTCACCCACCGGCTCGCGGTGACCGGCGTCGACGGCGTACCGATCGGACTGGCGCTCGCCGCGGTGCACCTGGTCGGCATCCCGCTGACCGGCGCCTCGGTCAACCCGGCGCGCAGCCTGGCGCCCGCGCTGTTCGCGGGCGGCGCCGCGCTGACTCAGGTGTGGTTGTTCCTGGTGGCCCCGCTGGCCGGCGGGGCGCTGGCGGCGGTCGTCCACCGCCTGACGCATCCGCAGGACGAAGTGGGCCACCAGGAGGGTCTGCTGCCGGGCGACGACGTGCGCGCCTGAGAAGCACCGCGGAGTCCTCGCCGCCGCGGTCCCCGCGTGGTGGGGCCGCGGCCCGCCTTCAGCCGATCACGGGCCCGGTGAACTTCTCGCCCGGCCCCTGCCCCGGCTCGTCCGGCACCACGGACGCCTCGCGGAACGCCAGCTGGAGCGACTTCAGCCCGTCCCGCAGCGGCGCGGCGTGGTAGGAACCGATCTCGGTCGCGCTCGCCGTGACGAGGCCGGCCAGCGCGTGGATCAGCTTGCGCGCCTCGTCCAGGTCCTTGTGCGCGGCGCCCTCCTCGGCCAGCCCGCACTTGACCGCCGCCGAGCTCATCAGGTGCACGGCCACGGTCGTGATCACCTCCACGGCGGGCACGTCCGCGATGTCGCGGGTCATGGTGTCGAAGCCGACGGGCTGCTCGCCCTGCGGGGCCTCCGGCTGGTTCTGGTGCTGGTCGTCAGCGGCGTCGCTCATGGTGCCCAGGGTAGGCGTGCGACCTCGCCCGCCGAACCCTGGTATGCTCGAGAACCGACCGGCCGGACGTCCGGACCCTCGCAGCGGGAGACCGCCACCGAGGACCGACCCCGGCCCGCAAGTGGAGGCTCCGCTCTCCCACCCTGTGGTCCCCCGGGACCTCGGGTCAACGGTCAGGCTGCGCCCCGCGGTGAACCGCGGCGGTGCTCCCCATCCGTGGAGCCCCGCCTGTGTCCCGTCCGGGGCGTTTCGCACGTCAGGGCGCGGGGGTCGAGAACTCAACTTCACTCTTGCGCGGCCGTTCGCCAGATGGCCGTGTGGTGCACCCGAGGAGGCCCCATCAGCGCCGAGCCCCGCATCAACGACCGGATTCGTGTCCCCGAGGTGCGACTCGTCGGTCCCAGCGGCGAGCAGGTCGGCATCGTGCCGCTTGCCAAGGCCCTGGAGCTCGCCACGGAGTACGACCTCGACCTCGTCGAGGTGGCGGCCAACGCCCGCCCGCCCGTGTGCAAGCTCATGGACTACGGAAAGTTCAAGTACGAGTCGGCCATGAAGGCCCGTGAAGCGCGCAAGAACCAGGCGCACACGGTCATCAAGGAGATGAAGCTCCGGCCGAAGATCGATCCGCACGACTACGACACCAAGAAGGGTCACGTCGTCCGGTTCCTCAAGCAGGGGGACAAGGTCAAGATCACGATCATGTTCCGCGGTCGCGAGCAGAGCCGCCCCGAACTGGGCTACCGGCTCCTGCAGCGCCTCGCGGACGACGTCCAGGAGCTGGGCTTCGTGGAGTCCAACCCCAAGCAGGACGGCCGTAACATGATCATGGTTCTCGGTCCGCACAAGAAGAAGACCGAGGCGATGGCCGAAGCCCGCGAGGCGCAGGCCGCACGCAAGGCCGGCCGCCAGCAGGACAGCAGCCCTGCCGAGGAGCCCGCCGAGGCGTGAGCCCTCCCGGGCGCACGCCCAGGACCAAGCAACCGAACCGACCGGCGCTTCCGGCTGCCCCGACACGGGCACCCCAGGCGCCACCGACGAGGAGAAGACGGCGACATGCCGAAGAACAAGACGCACAGTGGTGCCCGCAAGCGCTTCAAGGTCACGGGCTCCGGCAAGGTGTTGCGCCAGCGGGCCGGCCGCCGCCACTACCTCGAGCACAAGCCGTCCACGCTGACGCGCCGCCTCGCGGGCACCCAGGAGATGGCTCCGGCCGACGCCAAGAAGATCAAGAAGCTTCTCGGCAAGTAATCCCCGCTCGACCGGGACACTTTTCCATCCGGGCCGTGTGAACACCGCCACGGCCCCGCCTCCAAGGAGACACACCAGTGGCACGCGTCAAGCGGGCAGTCAACGCCCAGAAGAAGCGCCGGGCGATCCTCGAGCAGGCCAGCGGCTACCGCGGCCAGCGCTCCCGCCTGTACCGCAAGGCGAAGGAGCAGGTCACCCACTCGTTCGTCTACAACTACAACGACCGCAAGAAGCGCAAGGGCGACTTCCGTCAGCTGTGGATCCAGCGGATCAACGCCGCGGCCCGCGCCAACGGCATGACCTACAACCGCTTCATCCAGGGGCTGAAGGCCGCCAACGTCGAGGTGGACCGCAAGATCCTCGCCGACCTCGCGGTCAACGACACCGCGGCGTTCGCCGCGCTGGTCGAGGTCTCCCAGAAGGCCCTCCCCAGCGACGTCAACGCCCCGAAGGCCGCCTGAACCACGGCCTGAGCGTCGCCGCCGACGCCACCGGACCCGCAGGCCCCCGGCCTGCGGGTCCGCTGCTGTCCGGCCCCGCCCTCGCACCGAGAAGCCCGCGCGAAACCCCGGAGACGAAGACACCCGTGATCCCCCCGTCCGCGACCCGGATCGCCGCCGCCCGCCGGCTCGCCCGCCGCAGTCTGCGCGGCAGGGACCGCCGGTTCCTCGCCGAGGGCCCGCAGGCCGTGCGGGAGGCGGCCGCCCACCGGGTGGACGGCGAACCCGTACTCACCGAGCTCTTCGTCACCGAGGACGCCGCCGGCCGGCACGGCGACATCGTGGACGCGGCCCGCACGGCCGGCGCGCGCCTCCACCTGACCCCCGAGGACACCCTGGCCTCCCTGGCCCGGACCGTGACCCCGCAGGGCCTGGTGGGCGTGTGCCGCTTCCTGGACCGGCCGTTCGCCGACGTGCTGGCCGCCCGCCCCCGGCTGGTCGCCCTCCTCGCCCACGTGCGCGACCCCGGCAACGCCGGGACCGTGCTGCGCTGCGCCGACGCGGCCGGCGCCGACGCGGTCGTCCTCACCGACGCCTCCGTCGACGTCTACAACCCCAAGGCCGTACGCGCCTCCGTCGGCTCCCTCTTCCACCTGCCCGTCGCCGTCGGTGTCCCCGCGCCCGAGGCGGTCGCCGGTCTGCGCGCCGCCGGGGTGCGGGTGCTCGCCGCCGACGGAGCCGGTGACCGCGACCTGGACGCAGAACTCGACGACGGCACCCTGAGCAGCCCCACCGCCTGGATGTTCGGCAACGAGGCGTGGGGCCTGCCCGAGGAGACCCGGGCGCTGGCGGACGACGTGGTGGGCGTCCCGATCCACGGCCGGGCCGAGAGCCTCAATCTGGCCACCGCCGCCGCCGTGTGCCTCTACGCCTCCGCCCGTGCGCAGCGTGCACCCGGAGGGTGCCGCTCCGTGACCTCCAACGGTTAAGGTGGGCCGACGGGGACCGGAGCCGGGGGAGCCGGACGGAAGGGTGCGGGGATGGCAGCCGAGGGGAGCGAGGAGTCTCGCCCGCACGCCCGCCCGCGGCCCGGCGGCCCCGGCGTGCACCCGGACGAGCTGCCCGACGGCCTGGTGATCGCCGACGCCACCGGCCACGTCGTCTGCTTCAACACCGCCGCCGCCCGGATCTGCCACACCGACCCCGCCGACGTGCTCGGCAAGCCGCTGGAGAGCGCCCTCCCGCTGGAGGACCTCAAAGGCCGCCGGTGGTGGCCGCTGACAGACCCGTACGGGGGCCTCGCCACCCGCACCGGCCAGCCCGAACGCCATCTCTTACTGCACGGCCGCGAGGTGCTGGTCTCCGTCCGGTACGTCCGCGTGCGTCGCACCGGCCCGGTGGACCGGCTGGTGGTCTCGCTGCGCGGCACCGAGGCCCGCCGCCGCACCGAGCGCAGCCACGCCGAGCTCATCGCCACGGTCGCCCACGAACTGCGCTCGCCGCTGACCTCCGTCAAGGGCTTCACCGCCACCCTGCTCGCCAAGTGGGAACGCTTCACCGACGACCAGAAGCGGCTGATGCTGGAGACGGTGGACGCCGACGCCAACCGGGTCACCCGGCTCATCACCGAGCTGCTGGACATCTCCCGCATCGACTCCGGCCGCCTCGAGGTACGCCGGCAGCCCGTCGACATGGCCGCCGCGGTGCGCCGCCACATCGAGGCCCACACGGCGGCCGGACAGCCCCCCGGCCGTTTCTTGACCCGCATCGTCGAGCCGCTGCCCGAGCTGTGGGCGGACCCGGACAAGATCGACCAGGTACTGGGCAACCTGCTGGAAAACGCCGTGCGTCACGGCGAGGGAACCGTCACGATAGAAGTGGCGCCCTCGCCGTCCCCGCACCCGCGGGAGTGCACCGGCACCACGGTCACCGTCAGTGACGAGGGCCCCGGCATTCCGGAGGAGTCCATGAGCCGCGTCTTCACCCGCTTCTGGCGGGGCAGCAAGCGAGGCGGCACCGGGCTGGGCCTGTACATCGTCAAGGGCATCGTCGAGGCCCACAGCGGCGGCATCACCGTCTCCCGTGCCGAGGGCGGCGGCGCGCAGTTCCGATTTACCCTGCCCGTGGGCGCCCCGGCCTTCATGGCCTGACCGGCCCCACGGGCTCTCCGCACAGCCCCCGCGCACCTGCCGATGCCCAGCCCGCGCCCGCCGACCGGCGAAGACCGACAGGCCAGGGCCGTAGACTCGGTCAGCGGCACGCATGCGCAGCCACGCCAATCGGAAGCACGGGAAGAGATGTCGGCACCCAACAAGTCGTACGACCCTGTCGAGGTCGAGGCACTGAAACCGGAAGAGATCGACCGGGCACGGAACGAGGCGCTCGAAGCCGTCGCCGCGGCCACGGACCTGGACGCGCTGCGCGAGGTGAAGGCCGCCCACGCGGGCGACCGCTCGCCGCTCGCCCTGGCTAACCGTGAGATCGGCGCCCTGCCGCCGCACGCCAAGGCCGAGGCGGGCAAGCGCGTCGGCCAGGCCCGTGGCGCGGTCGGCCAGGCGCTGAAGAAGCGCCAGGAGGAGCTGGAGGCCGAGCGCGACGAGCGCGTCCTCGCCGAGGAGGCGGTGGACGTGACGCTGCCGCACGACCGGCACCCGGCCGGTGCCCGGCACCCGCTCACCACGCTGTCCGAGCGCATCGAGGACGTCTTCGTCGCCATGGGCTACGAGGTGGCCGAGGGGCCCGAGGTCGAGGCAGAGTGGCTCAACTTCGACGCGCTCAACATCCCGCCGGACCACCCGGCCCGCACCATGCAGGACACCTTCTTCGTACAGGGCCCCAAGGGCGAGGCGAGCGGCGACGAGTCCGGGGTCGTGCTGCGCACGCACACCTCCCCGGTGCAGATCCGCTCGCTGCTCGACCGCGAGCTGCCGGTGTACGTGATCTGCCCCGGCAGGGTGTTCCGCACCGACGAGCTGGACGCCACGCACACCCCGGTGTTCACCCAGGTCGAGCTGCTCGCCGTCGACGAGGGCCTGACCATGGCCGACCTCAAGGGCACGCTGGACCACATGGTGCAGTCGCTGTTCGGCGAGGACATGAAGACGCGGCTGCGGCCCAACTACTTCCCCTTCACCGAGCCGTCCGCCGAGATGGACATGGTCTGCTACGTGTGCCATGGGGAGTCCGTCGGCAACGTGGACCGTCCGTGCCGGACCTGCTCCTCCGAGGGCTGGATCGAACTGGGCGGCTGCGGCATGGTCAACCCCCGCGTCCTGACCGCCTGCGGCGTCGACGCGGAGCGCTACAGCGGCTTCGCCTTCGGGTTCGGCATCGAGCGGATGCTGATGTTCCGCCACAACGTCGAGGACATGCGAGACATGGTCGAGGGTGACGTGCGCTTCACCCGGCCGTTCGGGATGGAGATCTGATGCGGGCGCCGCTTTCCTGGCTGCGGGAGTACGTCGACCTGCCGGCCGGTGAGACCGGCCGCGACGTCGCGGCGAAGCTGATCGAGGCCGGGCTGGAGGTCGAGACCGTCGACCTGCTCGGCGCCGGGCTCAAGGGCCCGCTCGTCGTCGGGCAGGTGCTGGCGATCGAGGAGCTGACCGAGTTCAAGAAGCCCATCCGCTGGTGCCAGGTGGACGTGGGCGACGCCAACCGCACGGGGGAGCCGCAGAACCTCATCTGCGGCGCGACCAACTTCGCCGTCGGCGACAAGGTGGTCGTGGTGCTGCCCGGCGCCGAACTCCCCGGCGGCTTCGCCATCTCCGCCCGCAAGACCTACGGCAAGGTCTCGGAAGGCATGATCTGCTCGGCCCGCGAGCTGGGCATGGGCGACGACCACGACGGCATCATCGTCCTCCCGCCCGAGTACGAGGCGGGCACCGACGCCGTCGAGCTGCTGGAACTGGTCGACGAGGTGCTGGACATCGCGGTCACCCCCGACCGCGGCTACTGCCTCTCGCTGCGCGGTCTCGCCCGGGAGACCGCCACCGCCTACGGCCTGCCGTTGCGCGATCCGGCGCTGCTCGACGTGCCCGCCGCCAACGACCACGGCCCGAAGGTCGAGGTCGCCGACCCGCACGGCTGCGACCGGTTCACCGCCCGCGCGGTCACCGGGCTGCGCACGGACGCCCGTTCGCCGATCTGGCTGCAGCGCCGCCTCCAGAAGGCGGGGATGCGCCCCATCTCGCTGGCCGTGGACGTCACCAACTACGTGATGCTCGAACTCGGTCAGCCGCTGCACGCCTATGACCGCGCCCGCGTCGACGGGCCGATCGGGGTGCGCCGCGCGGAGCCGGGCGAGAAGCTGACCACCCTCGACGACGTGGAGCGCACGCTGCACCCCGAGGACCTGGTCATCACCGACTCGCGCGGCCCCATCGGGCTGGCCGGCGTGATGGGCGGGGCGGACACCGAGATCGCCGACGCGGCCGGCGGCGAGCAGGGCAGCACCGAAGTGGTCATCGAGGCCGCCCACTTCGACCCGGTCTCGATCGCCCGCACCGCGCGGCGGCACCGCCTCTCCTCCGAGGCCTCCCGCCGCTTCGAACGCGGCGTCGACCCGGAGGCCGCCGCTGCCGCCGCGCAGCGCACCGTCGACCTGCTGGTGCTGCTCGCCGGCGGCTCCGCCGAGGCCGGCGTCACCCGGTTCGTCGCCCCCGGCGGTCCGCGCACCGTCCGGATCGCCGCCGACCACCCGGACCGCGTGGCCGGCGTCGCCTACGGGCGGGAGACCGTCGTACGGCGGCTCCAGCAGGTCGGCTGCGACGTGTCCGGGCAGGACGAGCTGACCGTGACCGTGCCGTCCTGGCGGCCCGACCTCACCGACCCCAACGACCTCGCGGAGGAGGTCATCCGGCTGGAGGGCTACGCCAACCTGCCCTCCACCCTGCCCCGCCCCCCGGCCGGCCGCGGGCTGACCGAACGCCAGCGGCTGCACCGGCGGGTCGGGCGTGCCCTCGCGGGCGCCGGGTACACCGAGGCGCTGAACTACCCCTTCATCGGCTCCTCGGCGCTGGACGGACTCCAGCTCGACCCGGAGGACTCGTGCCGCCGCACGGTGAAGCTGGTCAACCCGCTCTCCGACGAGGAGCCGGCGCTGCGCACCGCGCTGCTGCCGGGGCTGCTGACCGCGCTGCGCCGCAACCACGGGCGCGGCAGCCAGGGCGCTCAGGGCGGACTCGCCCTCTTCGAGACCGGTCTGGTGTTCCACCCGACGGGCGAGGAGCGCGACGCTCCGCGCCCCAGCGTGGACGACCGCCCGTCCGATGAGGAGATCGCGTCGCTGGACGCGGCGCTGCCCCGGCAGCCGCGGCACGTCGCCGCGGTGCTGTCCGGCCCGCGCGAGCAGGCCGGCTGGTGGGGCGGGGGCCGGCCGTCCGGCTGGGCCGACGCCGTGGAGGCGGCCCGTACGGTCGCCCGCGAGGCCGGGGCCGACCTGGTGGTGGAGCAGGGGCGGTACGGCCCCTGGCACCCGGGGCGCTGCGCCCGGCTTTCGGTGGGGGAGCGGACCGTCGGCTACGCCGGCGAGCTGCACCCGCGGGTCGTGAAGGCCTTCGGCCTTCCGGAGCGGACCAGCGCGATGGAAGTCGATCTGGACGCGCTGGAGGAGGACGCCGGCGGCCCGGTGCGGGCGCCGAGCGTGTCGGCCTACCCGGTGGCCGCCCAGGACGTCGCCCTGGTGGTCGGCGCGGACGTCGCCGCCGCGGAGGTGGAGGCGGCGCTGCGCGAGGGCGCGGGACCGTTGCTGGAGTCGCTGCGGCTGTTCGACGTGTTCACCGGCGAGCAGCTCGGTGAGGGCCGCAAGTCCCTCGCGTACGCGCTGCGGTTCCGTGCCGAGGACCGCACGCTGAAGGCCGACGAGGCGTCCGCGGCCCGGGACGGCGCCGTCGCCGCCGCGATGGAGCGCACCGGGGCGACCCTGCGCGGGGCGTAAGAGGAATCGGCGACACTCCGCCACATCCCTGAAAACCGGGGGTGGTTCCGGACAACCGGAACCACCCCCGGTTGGCGTTTCGTGAACTCCGTGCACCGGATGGGATTCCTCCAGGCGGATGACGTGAAGATCTGACGACCTGTCCCGTCATGGGTGGTCAGTGCTCGGCCGACCGTGATCTGATCCAACCTCCGGCGGGCCACCGGCCGGACAGACACCCCCCCAACGAGGATCTGTGCGGTCGCCCTGCGGGCGTCGGCATCCGCCAGGTGCCGGCATGTTGTTTCCCCTCACGAGAACGATGTATGGAAGGCGCTTCCCATGCTGAACGACAAGATCGAGACCGCTGAGATCGCCGACGCCGAGCTCGACCAGGTTTCCGGTGGTGTCGGCGTCGCCGCCGAGGGCGTTGTCGGCGTTGCGGGCACCGAGCTGGGCGGCGGCGTCTCCGCCGGCGTCGACGGCCTCGGCCTGGACGCCCTCCCGGTTCCCGGCCTGGACGGCGTGACCGGCACCGTCTCCGGCCTCACCGGCGGCCTGGTCTGACGATGCCCGTCCGCGGCCGGCCCGTCGGCGGCGACGCCTGACGAGAGGCCGCGAGCATCGCGCACGAAGGGGGCGCCCCAGGTACCTGGGGCGCCCCCTTCCGCGTGTGAGGGCACGCCCCGCCGTCCGCCGGGCGCGCGGGACAAGTATTCGGAGCCGCGAGCCGTGCGGATGGAACGAGGTCGTGAGGGCTCGTCGCCGGGTCCATGCCGGGTGTGAAGATGTGACGACCTGGGGGTCACCGAGTGGCATGACGTTCCGCTCACGTGTTCTGATCGTCCGGCGGGCGACGGGGGAGAGCAATTTCCCTCACGGGAAACCTTCTTCGCGCCTGCCCCTCATTCGGACCGGTATCTCGATCCGGGTGATTTCCCCCTATGAACGAAGCAATGAAGGGAACCACTTCCCATGCGTAACGACCACATCGAGACCGCCGAGATCGCCGACGCCGAGCTGGACAACATCTCCGGCGGTCTGCTCGACGGCGCCGTGGGCCAGGTCGGCACCACCGTCGAGAACGTGCTGGGTGCGGACCTCGGCGGCGTGGCCACCGACCTGGGCGGCCTGAACCTGGGCGGCCTGAACGTCGGCCCGGAGACCGGCCTGAACCTCTGACGGTCCCCCGGCGCACGGCCGTACGGGCCGTGCACCTCTCTCGCGGCGAACGGTGAGTTCCGCTCACCGGAAGCGAGAAGCGCAGGCCCCGGAACTCGAGTTCCGGGGCCTGTGTGTTAAGTTCGTCCACCGATTCCGCCAGGTCACCGGTGAAGGCAAGCGCAGCGAAGGAAAAGTGACGTGCAATTCCGGCAGAAGGCGCTTTCCAAGCTGCAGTCGCCCGAAGAACTCGACGTGCCGGTGCGTTTCGCCCGGCCGCAGGGCCGCATCGTCCTTCTCGTCACGGTCGTGGTGATGGTCGCGGCAGCGGTCTGGTCGGTCACCGGCACCGTCTCCTCCAAGCTCGACGCACCCGGGGTCCTCACCCACGGCCAGGGCACCTACCTGCTGCAGAGCCCCGTCGCGGGCCAGGTCACCGAGGTGCTGGCGAAGGAGGGCGAACTCCTCGGCGCCGACGAGCCGTTGGTCCGGGTCCGCACGGAGGCCGGCGTCACCGCCATCCGCACCGTCGCCCCGGGACGCGTCACCACCGTCGCCGCCGGGATCGGCTCCGTCGTCACCGCCGGAGCGGACGTCGCTCTCCTCGAACGCGTCCGCGGCCCCGATGACCCCCTCGTCGCCACCCTCTACGTACCCGGCGCCGAGTCGGAGGGCGTGTCCGAGGGCGACCCCGTCGACCTCACCGTCCAGTCGGTGTCCACCCAGCAGTACGGAGTGCTGCGCGGCACCGTCGAGTCCGTCGGCCGCAGTCCCCGCGGAGCGGAGCAGATCGCCTCCTTCGTCGGCGACGCCCGCCTCGCCGAGCAGTTCACCCGCGACGGCCCGCCGGTCGCGGTGCGCGTCCGCCTGGAGAAGTCTCCCGGCACGGAGTCCGGTCTGCGCTGGTCCGTCGACGGCGGCCCTCCCTTCGGGCTCGAATCCTCCACGACGGTCAGCGGCGCCGTCCGCCTCGACTCCCAGCACCCTGCCGAATGGCTTCTCCCGTGACCTCCTCCGAAGCCCCCGGCGGCATACGGCCGGACGCCGAGCCCGGCCGCCGCCGCAGCCGCTCCGCACCTGCGGGCGCCCGACGCCGCTCGGCCCCGGCCCCCGGCGGCCGGCGGCGACGGCCCACCCGCGCGCGACCCGGCCCGCCGCCGAAGGCCGGCCGGCAGCGGACCGTCCGCACGCCGTCCGTCCTCCAGATGGAGGCCGTGGAGTGCGGGGCCGCATCGCTCGCCATGGTCCTCGCCCACTACGGGCGGCACGTGCCCCTGGAGGAGCTGCGTATCGCCTGCGGCGTTTCCCGGGACGGATCCCGCGCCAGCAACCTGCTCAAGGCGGCCCGTTCCTACGGCCTCACCGCCAAGGGCATGCAGATGGAACCGGCGGGCCTCGCCGAGGTCCGTGCCCCGGCCATCCTGTTCTGGGAGTTCAACCACTACGTCGTGTTCGACGGCGTGGGGCGCCGCTTCGGCAGGACCGGCGTCCACATCAACGACCCCGCCAAGGGCCGGCGGTTCGTCTCCATGGAGCAGTTCGACACCAGCTTCACCGGTGTCGTGCTCACCTTCGAGCCCTCCGACGGGTTCCGCCGCGGCGGCAGGAAACCCGGGGTGGCCCGCGCCCTGCCCGCGCGTCTGCGCGGCACCAGCGGCACCATGCTCGCGGCGCTCGTGGCCAGCTTCCTGCTGGTCGTGGTCGGTGCGACGATTCCCGCGCTCAGCCGTACCTACATCGACATGTTCCTGCTCGGCGGCCAGACCTCGCTCCTGAGCGTGCTGTTCGGCGCGATGGGCGCCGCGGTGGTGCTCACCGCCGTGCTGACCGGGCTGCAACAGGCCAACCTGCTGCGCGGGCGCATCATCTCCTCCACCCTCAGCAGCGCCCGCTTCTTCCGCCACCTGCTGCGGCTGCCCGTCACCTTCTTCGCCCAGCGCAACCCCGCCGACCTCGTCCAGCGGCTGCGCTCCAACGACTCCGTCGCCGAGACACTGGCGCGCGACCTCGCCGCCGCCGGCGTGGACACCGTGGTCGTCGTGCTCTACGCGGTGCTGCTGTGGACCTACGACCCGCAGCTGACCGTGGTCGGCGTGTCGATCGCGCTGCTCAACGTCCTCGCCATGCGGATCGTCATCAGGCTGCGCGCCACCCGCACCCAGAAGCTGCGGGCCGACTCCGCCAAGCTCACCAACACCTCCTACAGCGGCCTCCAGCTCATCGAGACGATGAAGGCCACCGGCGGGGAGAACGGCTACTTCCGCCGCTGGGCGGGACAGCACGCCACCACTCTGGACGAGCAGCAGAAGCTGGGCGTCCCCACCGCCGTGCTGGCCATCGTCGCCCCCAGCCTGGCCGCCCTCAACAGCGCCATGATCCTCCTCATCGGGGGCCTGCGCGCGGTCGAGGGCGCCATCACCGTCGGCCTGCTCGTCGCCTTCCAGGCCCTGGTCACCAGCTTCACCGCGCCCATCACCCGGCTCAACGGCATCGTCGGCCGCATCCAGGACTTCGCCGCCGACGTCGCCCGGCTCAAGGACGTCGAGACCTTCCCCGCCGACCGTCTCTACACCCGCCGCGAACCCGAGGCGAGCACCCGCAGGCTCAAGGGCCACGTCAGCCTGGAGAACATCACCTTCGGCTACAGCCCGCTGGACGAACCCCTGCTCAAGGGCTTCTCGCTGAACGTCGGCCCGGGCCGGCAGGTCGCCCTCGTCGGCGGTTCGGGCAGCGGCAAGTCCACCGTCTCGCGCCTGATATCGGGCCTCTACAGCCCCTGGGACGGCATCATCCGCATCGACGGCCGCCGGCTGGAGGACATCTCCCGCAGCGAACTCGCCGCCTCCGTGTCCTTCGTGGACCAGGACGTCTTCCTCTTCGAGGGCACCGTCCGCGACAACATCGCCCTGTGGGACCCCTCCCTCCCCGACGACGCCGTGCACGCCGCCCTCGAGGACGCCGCGATCCTGGACGTCGTCGCCCGGCGCCCCGGCGGCATTCGCAGCCGTGTCGAGCAGGACGGCCGCAACTTCTCCGGCGGCCAGCGGCAGCGCCTCGAGATCGCCCGCGCGCTGGTCCGCCGTCCCAGCATCCTCGTCCTCGACGAGGTCACCAGCGCCCTGGACGCCGAGACCGAGGCCGTCATCATCGACAACCTGCGCCGCCGCGGCTGTGCCTGCATCGTCATCGCTCACCGGCTCAGCACGGTCCGCGACAGCGACGAGATCGTCGTCCTCGACCGCGGCTCCGTCGTCGAACGCGGCCGCCACCACGAGCTGGTCGCCGCCGGCGGCACCTACGCCGAGCTGGTCAAGGAGCACTGAGGTGACCCACGCACAGCAGCCTCCGGCCACCGGTGGGGCCCACGGGTCCGGCACCCCCGGGCCCGGCACCCACGGGCCCGGCACCCCCGGGCCCGGTGACGACGTGGTCGTCGGCCACCTCGGAGCCCTCGGGCAGCCGGTCGACGCCAGCGGCGTCCGCAGCCTCTCCCTCGAGGGTCCGCACGTCCTGTGGCTCGTCGTCCAGGGGGCCATGGACGTGTTCGCCGTCGACGTCGGCGAACACGGCCACTGGCACTTCCTCGGCCGGCTGGAGCCCGGCACCCTCCTCCTCGGCCCCGTCGAAGGCCCACGGCACACCCTCGTCGGCCGTCCCCTCGCCGACTGCGCGCTCCGCCGCATCCCGCTGCGCGAACTCCAGCACCCCTCCGACGGCCAGTGGAACGACACCGGCCAGTGGCCCGCCGCGGCGGGGTACGGCGACGACGGCACCGGGCAGTGGACGCAGTGGAACACCGGCCAGTGGAACCAGTACGGCGGGACCGGGCCGCTGGAGGACGCCTTCGCCCGCGGCGTCGGACGCGGCCTGCGCATCCTCTTCGAGGCCCCGCTCGACGGGCAGCCCGTGCAGCAGCCCGCCGGGAGTGTCCCCGGGCCGCAGGACCCCGTCGACGACGAGATCCTGTGGATGCCCGTCGCGGCCGGCTGCGTCCAGCACGCCGCGGCCTACGGCGACGGCTCCCACGACCTGCTGATCGACCCCGCGACCTGGCAGCACATGGTCAACCAGCAGTCCCGGCTGCTGCGCGCCCTGGACCGCTGGATCGAACGCCTCGAACGCGCCCACGAGGACCGCACCGCCGCCGGCATCGAGGCCGGCGAGGCGGTACGGGAACAGGCCGACCAGGCCCTGCTGGACTCGATGGGACGCCCCCGGGGGGAACCTTCCCGCACCGGCCGGGCGGGCGACGACGCCACACTGGCCGCCTGCCGCCTGGTGGCACGCGCCACCGGCATCACCCTCCCGGCCACCGTTCCGGACGGGCCGGGCAACGACCGGCTCAGCCCGGTGGAACGCATCGCCACCGCCGCCCGCGTTCGCACCCGGGTGGTGCGGCTGGACGGCGACTGGTGGCGGGAGAACGCCGGGCCGCTCGTCGGCCGCCGCGGCAACGGCGCCCCCGTCGCCCTGCTGTGGCGCCGCCGCCGGTACGAGGCGGTCGACCCGGAGACCGGCGAACGGACACCCGTCACCAGGCGCAACCAGGGCCGCTTCGAGCGGCGCGGCGTGATGTTCTACCGCCCGCTCCCCGACCGGCCGATGTCCAAGAAGCGGCTGCTGCTCTTCGCCGTGCGCGGCACCCGGCTGGATGTGCGCAACCTGATCCTCAGCTCGCTCGCCGCGGTCGGCCTGGGCGCCCTGGTGCCCATCGCCACCGGGCAGGTCCTCGGCGTCTTCGTGCCCAACGCGGAGACCAGCCTCATCGTGCAGACCTCGGTCGCCCTGGTGGCCGTCGTCACCGTGTCGGCCGCCTTCCTGCTGCTCCAGAACACCTCCATCCTCCGCCTGGAAGGGCGCCTGGAGGCCACGCTCCAACCCGCCGTGTGGGACCGCCTGCTGCGCCTGCCCACCCGCTTCTTCCAGCACCGCTCCACCGGCGAACTGGCCAGCGCGGCCATGGGCGTCAGCGCCATCCGCAAGGTCATCTCCGGCATCAGCTCCGTCGCCGTGCAGTCGGTCACCATGGCCGCCGTCAACCTGGCGCTGCTCCTCTGGTTCAGCGTCCCCCTCGCCCTGGTCGCCCTCGGCATGCTGGTCGTGGTGGCCTCGATCTTCCTCGTCGCCGGCCTGCTGCAGGTGCGCTGGCAGCGGCGGCTGGTCGCCCTGAACAACAAGCTCAACAACCAGGCGTTCCAGACCCTGCGGGGACTGCCGAAGCTCCGCGTCGCCGCGGCCGAGAGCTTCGCGTACGGCGCCTGGGCGGGCGAGTTCGCCCGCAGCCGCGAACTCCAGCGCCGTGTCGGCCGCATCCGCAACCTGAGTGCCGTACTCGGCGCGGTGCACCTGCCGTTGAGCATGCTCATCCTGTTCATGCTGCTCGCCGGTCCGGCCCGCGGCAGCCTCAGCCCGAGCGCCTTCCTCACCTTCACCGCCGCCGTGACCATGCTGCTGACCTCCGCCACCCAGCTGACCGGCGCGCTGATCACCGCCGTCGCCGCCCTGCCCATGTACGAGCAGCTGCGCCCCATCCTCGACGAACGGCCCGAGGTGGCCAGCGGCAGCACCCAGCCGGGCGTCCTCACCGGCGCCATCGAGGCGAGCGGCCTGTCCTTCCGGTACGGCGAGGGCGAGCCGCTGGTGCTCGACGACGTCTCCTTCCGCGTCGAGCCCGGCGAGTTCGTCGCCGTCGTCGGAGCCAGCGGCTGCGGCAAGTCCACCCTGCTGCGGCTGCTCATCGGCTTCGACAAGCCCACCTCCGGCGAGGTGCGCTACGACGGCCAGGACCTCGCCGCGCTGGACCAGGCGGCCGTCCGGCGGCAGTGCGGAGTGGTGCTGCAGAACTCCCAGCCGTTCACCGGCTCGATCCTGGAGTGCATCTGCGGCACCGAGACCTACACGCTGGAGGAGGCATGGCAGGCGGCCCGGATGGCTGGGCTCGCCGACGACATCAAGGCCATGCCGATGGGCATGCACACCATGCTCTCCGACGGCGGAGGCAGCGTCTCCGGCGGCCAGCGGCAGCGCCTGATGATCGCCCAGGCGCTGATCCGCCGCGCCCGCATCCTGTTCTTCGACGAGGCCACCAGCGCCCTCGACAACGAGACGCAGCGCATCGTCACCGACAGCACGCGGGAGCTGCACGCCACCCGCGTCGTCATCGCACACCGGCTGTCGACCGTGATGGATGCCGACCGGATCGTGGTGATGTCGCAGGGACGTGTGGTCCAGCAGGGCCGTCCTGCCGAACTGCTCGCGGACGCGGGCGGCCTATTCCGTGAACTGGTCCGCCGTCAGCTCCAGTGAGCCCGCGACCCGTCCGCCGGCATCCGGCCCGGCCCGCCGGGCCGGACCTCCGCCGTCACGTCGCCCCGCGCCGGGCCGGGTCGGTCACGGGCCCCTCGCGTCCCGGTCGCCCCGGAGCCGTTCCAGGTCGGAGGCGCGCACCTGGATCACGAACAGCGCGATCACCGCGGCCAGCCCGGCCATCACCGCCGCCACGACGAACGCCGCGCTGACGCCGGAGGTCAGCACCCGGTCGCCCCACACTCCCGGCAGCTCGCCGGTGCGCCGCAACTGTGCCTTCTCCTGCGGCGTGGCCTGCGCGAGGAACCGCGGCAGCACCGATTCCGTCTCGTTGCGGCCCGCCGTGCCGAAAGCCGTCACCAGGATGGACAGCCCGAGGGACCCGCCGACCTGCTGGCTGGCGTTGAGCAGCCCGGTGGCCGCACCCGACTCGCGTTCCGCGACCCCGGAGACCGCCATCAGCGTCAGTGACACGAATTCCATGCCCATCCCGAAGCCGAAGAGCAGCATCGGCCCCAGCACACTGCCCGCGTAGGTGCTGTCGATGTCGGTCAGCGTCAGCCACGACAGCCCGGCCGCGGCGAACAGTCCGCCGACCACCATGAACGGCTTCGGCCCCGTTCTGGGCAGCAGCTGCGACGCCAGGGCCGCGCCGACCGCGATGACCGCGCTCACCGGCAGGAACGCCAGCCCGGCGGCCAGCGGCCCGAAGCCCAGCACGTTCTGCACGTACAGCGTCAGGAAGAAGAACATCCCGAAGATCGCCGCGGCGAGACAGAGCATCATCGCGTACGTCCCGGCGCGGTTGCGGTCCCGGAACATCCGCAGCGGTGTGATCGGCTGCCGGGAACGCCGTTCCACCAGCAGGAACACCGACAGCAGCACCACGGCCACCGCGAACGCGGCAAGGGTGACCGGGTCGCGCCAGCCGTCCTCGGACGCCCGGATGAAGCCGTACACCAGCGACACCATGCCGAGCGTGGAGGTCAGTGCACCGATGACGTCGAAACGGCCCGGCCGGCGCTCGGACTCACGGATGACGCGAGGCGTGGCGAAGGCGATGAGCAGACCGATCGGCACGTTCACGAAGAAGATCCAGCGCCAGTCGAGCCATTCGACCAGCACCCCGCCCGCGAGCAGCCCGATCGCGCCGCCGCCCGCCGACACCGCCGCGAACACGCCGAACGCCCGGTTGCGTTCCGGGCCCTCGGTGAAGGTCGTCGCGATGAGCGCCAGCGCCGTCGGGGACGCGATCGCCCCGCCCATGCCCTGCACCGAACGGGCCGCGAGCAGCTCCCACGGGTTCTGCGCCAGCCCGCACAGCAGTGACGCGACGACGAACAGGACCACGCCCGTGACGAACATCCGCCGGCGTCCGAGGATGTCCCCGGACCTCCCGCCGAGCAGCAGCAGCCCGCCGAAGGTGAGCGTGTAGGCGTTGATCACCCACGACAGCCCTTCGGTGGAGAAGCCCAGCGACGTCTGGATGTGGGGCAGCGCGATGTTCACGATGGTGATGTCGAGCACCACCATCAGCTGGCACGAGGCGATGACCAGCAGTGCTGTGCCGCTGCCGCCCTTCCGGCGGGTGGAGGGGGAGACGGCGGGGGCGGGCTGAGGGTTCGTCATGGTGCGTCCCGTGGCCGTTGCCGCTGGTTGCCACTAGGACGACGGTAAGCCCGCCCCGAGGGCGCCACCACTCGGGTGAACCGCGGACGGGGCCGCCCGCGGTCCACGGGCCGGTGGAACCCGGCCGGCGTCAGCCGTACGCGTAGAAGCCCGCGCCCGCCTTGCGGCCCAGCCGCCCGGCGTCCACCATCCGCTGGAGCAGCGGCGGCGCGGCGTACAGCGGCTCCTTGAACTCGGCGTACATCGAGTCCGCGACCGAGGCGACCGTGTCCAGGCCGATCAGGTCCGCCAGCTTCAACGGGCCCATCGGGTGGGCGCAGCCCATCTCCATGCCGTTGTCGATGTCCTCGCGCGAGGCGATGCCCGACTCGAACATCCGGATCGCCGACAGCAGGTACGGGATGAGCAGCGCGTTCACCACGAAACCGGAGCGGTCCTGCGCGCGGATGGCGTGCTTGCCCAGCAGCGACGTCACCGCCGCCTCGGCGCGCTTGACGGTCTCCTCGCCGGTGGTCAGCGCGGGGATCAGCTCGACCAGCTTCTGCACCGGCGCCGGGTTGAAGAAGTGGATGCCGATGACCTGGTCGGGGCGGGAGGTCGCCACGGCCAGTTTCACCAGCGGAATCGAGGAGGTGTTCGATGCCAGGATGGCGTCCGGGCGCGTGACGACCTGGTCGAGCACCTGGAAGATCTCCGTCTTCACGTGCTCGTTCTCCACGACCGCCTCGACGACCAGGTCGCGGTCGGCGAACTCGCCGAGGTCGGTGGTGAAGGTCAGCCGGTCCAGTGTCGCGTCCCGCTCCTCGGCGGACATCTTGCCGCGGGCGGCGGCCTTGTCCAGCGAGTTCACCAGGCGGGTACGGCCCAGCTCCAGGGCCTCGCCGGTGGTCTCGGCGACCTTGACGTCCAGTCCGGCGCGCGCGCACACCTCGGCGATGCCGGCGCCCATCTGGCCGCAGCCCACCACTCCGACGTGTTCGATGTCGGTCACATCGTGCCTTTCGCAGATCTTCGGGTCCCGGGCGTGACGGCCGTGGGTTCCCGGGCCGCGCCGCCTCGCGAGAGCCGACGTTACCGCGCCGCGTCACCCGTCCGGCGGTCCGGGGCGGGCCGGAGTGGTCCACGCCTCACCCTCCGGTGCCGCACGGTGTCAAGAGGACGACCCGGAGCGACCGGCGGCCCCGGATGCGCCGTTTCGCCCGCTTGCCGGTGATCCGTCGGCGCAGGACGCTGCACCGGTCCACGGCGATCAGGAGGGGCACATCATGAGCCGTATCTCACGAAGACTCTTCAGCGCGGCGGCGGCCGGAGTTCTGTCCGGGGCGGCACTCGCCACCCCCGGCTGGGCGGTCCCGGGTCCTGCCGCCGCGCACCGGGACCCCGCACGCCGACGGCGCGGCCGTAGGGAACTGCGCGGCATGTGGGTCGCCACCGTCGCGAACATCGACTTCCCCAGCAGCCCCGGGCTTCCCGCCGCCGAGCAGCAGCGGGAACTCCTCGGCCTCCTCGACCTTGCCGTCGAGCGGCGGCTGAACGCCGTGATCCTGCAGGTGCGGCCCACCGCCGACGCGTTCTGGCCCTCGCCCCTCGAACCCTGGTCGGCCTTTCTCACCGGCCAGCAGGGTCGCGACCCCGGCTGGGACCCCCTCGGCTTCGCCGTCGAGGAGGCCCATCGGCGCGGCCTCGAACTGCACGCGTGGTTCAACCCCTACCGGATCGCCAACCACCAGGACCCCGCACGACTGGTCCCCGGGCATCCCGCGCGGCAGCACCCCGAATGGGTGGTGCCCTACGGCGGCAAGCTCTACTACAACCCCGGACTCCCCGAGGTCCGCGCCTTCGTGCAGGACGCGATGTTCCACGCGGTGGAGAACTACGCCGTCGACGCCGTGCACTGGGACGACTACTTCTACCCGTACCCCGTCGCCGGCCAGGTCTTCGACGACGACGCGGCCTACGCGCAGCACGGCGCGGGATTCCCCGACCGCGCCGCCTGGCGCCGCGACAACATCGACCGGCTCGTCGAGGAGACCTCCCGGCGGCTGCGCCGCACCCGCCCGGGGGTGCGCTTCGGTGTCAGCCCGTTCGCGATCTGGCGCAACGCCTCCACCGACCCCGACCGGGGTTCCGACACCCAGGGCGGCGTCGAGACCTATGACGACCTCTACGCGGACACCCGGAAGTGGGTGCGTGAGGGGTGGCTCGACTACGTCGTGCCCCAGGTGTACTGGAACATCGGCTTCACCGTCGCCGACTACGCCGTGCTGGTCCCCTGGTGGGCCGACGTGGTCCGGGGCACCGGCACCGACCTGTTCGTCGGGGAGGCCCTCTACAAGGTCGCCGACCCCGCGCAGGGCCCGCCGTGGCACGAGCCCGGGGAGCTGTCCGCGCACCTCACCTTCTGCGAGGACCATCCCGAGGTCCGGGGCCACGTGTTCTTCTCCGCCCGGCAGGTCGCGTCCGATCCCATCGGCGCCATGACCCGCGTGGTGGAGGACCACTACCGCTGCCGGGTCCGTCCGCCGCGCTGAGACGTGCCGGGGGCGTCCCCCGCGCCGAGGTGCGGGGGACGCCCCCGGCTGCGCCGGGCGGGGCCGCCGGTCAGACCGGCGGTCCGCTCCCCGGCTCGTGGCGCACGACCGAGTCCGGCCCCGGCGACATGACCGCCTCGTGACCGTCCTCGAAACGCACCCGGTAGGGCGGCTCCCCGTTCGCGCCCATCACCTCGACGATCTCCGCGACCCTGTCGTGCTGGCCGACGGTCCGGCCGTGGACCAGGAGCCGGTCACCCGTTTCCGCTTGCATCGGCGGCCCTCCTTCTGCGCGGGAGCTGGTCGGGAGCGACTGTGCCGCAGGTCACAAGTGTAGGCCCGGGCCGGTGCGCGCACCCGCGCGGACGGTTCCTGCACGGGCCTCCACGAACGGGGCTCGTCACCCTACGATCACCGGATGCACATACGCGTGACGCTGCTCGCCGCCGCACGCAGCTCCTCCGTGCTGGACGTGCGCTTCGACGACGACCGCCCGCTCGACGACGCCGGGCGGCTCGAGGTCCTGCGTACGGCCCCCGAGCTGGCCCCCCTCGCCTCCGCCGAACTGCGGTACTGCTCGCCCACCGTCCGCTGCCGGCAGACCTGCGACGCGCTCGGCCTCCCCGTCGTCGCCCAGCCCGCCCTGCGGGACTGCGACATGGGGCGCTGGCGCGGCAGCACGTTGCGGGAGGTGGCCGTCCGCGAACCCGACGCCGTCGACGCCTGGCTCGCCGACCCGCGCGCCGCGCCGCACGGCGGCGAGTCCCTGCTGAGCTTCATCTCCCGGGTCGGCGGCTGGCTCGACACCCGTCCGGCGGACGAGGGCGACCGGGTGGTGGCCGTCGCCGAACCCTCCGTCGTGCGGGCCGCCCTGTGCTACGTGCTGCGCGTGCCGCCCCACGCGTACTGGCGCGTCGACGCGCAGCCGCTGTCCACCGTCACCTTCACCGGCCGTGCGGGGGAGTGGTGCCTCAGCCTCGGCTGAGTGCCCCGGCTGAGCCGAGGGGTCTCAGGCGCCCGGGTCGGTTTCGCGGGCGATGCGGAGGTCGATCTCGTGCTCGTCCGGGCACGGCTGTGCGTCGACGGGGCAGATGCCTTCCAGGGCCGGGCCGTGGCCGGAGGTCATGGCCTCGACGGCCTCGACGCACATCGTGCAGATCATGTCGGGAACCGGATTGATGCGGTCCTCGTCCCGCGCCCCGCAGAACGCCTGCACCCAGGGTGTCTGGCGGCAGCACACGAGGTGGGTGATCTCCTCCGGGTCGGGCACCAGCCGGAGGCGTGCTGCGGTCCGGGGGGTGGGCGGCGCGTCGCGCAGGGGTTCCGTACTCGGGCTGGGCATGCGCGTGAGGCTAGAGCTCTCGGCGCTCTCTGCCCAGTGCTTATCGCGGCACCCCAGGACCAGCATTGCATAAACGTGCCATGCCTCGTATAGTCATGCCATCGAGGAGGAGGGTTGCCGATGGTGTGGCGAGTGGCCGTGGCGGGGGCGAGCGGATACGCGGGGGGCGAGCTGCTGCGCCTGCTCTGCGCGCATCCCGAGGCCGAGATCGGGGCGCTGACCGGCGGGTCGAACGCCGGGCGCCGGCTCGGGGAGCTGCAGCCGCAGCTGCTCCCGCTGGCCGAGCGGGTGCTGGAGCCGACCACCGCGGACGTGCTGAGCGGGCACGACGTGGTCTTCCTCGCGCTGCCGCACGGCCAGTCCGCCGCCGTGGCCGACGCACTCGGCGGCGACGTGCTGGTGATCGACTGCGGCGCCGACTTCCGGCTCACCGACGCCGGGGCGTGGCAGCGCTTCTACGGCACCCCGCACGCCGGCAGCTGGCCGTACGGTCTGCCCGAGCTGCCCGGGGCCCGCGACGCGATCAAGGGATCCAGGCGCGTCGCGGTCCCGGGCTGTTACCCGACGGCCGTCTCCCTCGCCCTCGCGCCCGCCTTCGCCGCCGGACTCGCCGAGCCGGAGGCCGTGGTCGTCGCCGCGACCGGCACCTCCGGCGCCGGCAAGGCGCTCAAGCCGCACCTGCTGGGCAGCGAGGTGATGGGCTCCATGAGCCCGTACGGCGTCGGGGGCGTGCACCGGCACACCCCGGAGATGGCACAGAACCTGTCCGCCGCGGCGGGCGAGAAGGTGACCGTGTCGTTCACGCCGACGCTCGCGCCCATGCCCCGCGGCATCCTCGCCACCTGCACCGCCGCCGCCCGGCCGGGCACCGGCGCGGACGACGTGCGCGCCGCCTACGAGAAGGCCTACCGCGACGAACCGTTCGTGCAGGTGCTGCCCGAAGGGCGGTGGCCCGCGACCGGAGCGGTGTACGGCTCCAACACGGTGCAGCTGCAGACCGCGCTGGACGAGGCCGCCCGCCGCATCGTCGTGGTCGCGGCCGTCGACAACCTGACCAAGGGCACCGCCGGCGGCGCGGTGCAGAGCATGAACCTCGCCCTCGGGCTCCCCGAGGAGACCGGACTTCCCACGATCGGAGTGTCGCCGTGAGTGTCACCGCACCCGCAGGATTCACCGCGGCGGGCGTCGCCGCCGGGATCAAGGACAGCGGCGGCCCCGATCTCGCCCTGGTCGTCAACGAGGGCCCCAGCCGGGCCGCGGCGGGCGTCTTCACCGCCAACCGCGTGAAGGCCGCCCCCGTCCTGTGGTCCGAGCAGGTCCTGCGCGGCGGCCTGGTCTCCGCCGTCGTGCTCAACTCCGGCGGCGCCAACGCCTGTACCGGCCCCGCGGGATTCCAGGACACCCACGCCACCGCGGAGAAGGCGGCCGAGGCGCTGGGGCACAGCGCCGCCGAGATCGCCGTCGCCTCCACCGGCCTCATCGGCAACCGGCTCCCGATGGACGAGCTGCTCGCCGGTATCGACACCGCCGCCGGCGAACTGTCCCGGCACGGCGGGGAGAAGGCCGCCCTCGCCATCAGGACCACCGACACCGTGCACAAGACGGCCGTCGCCGAACGCGACGGCTGGACGGTGGGCGGCATGGCGAAGGGCGCCGGCATGCTCGCCCCGAGCCTGGCCACCATGCTGGTCGTGCTCACCACCGACGCCGGCCTGGAGAGCGCCGAGCTGGACAAGGCGCTGCGCGCCGCCACACGCACCACCTTCGAGCGCGTCGACTCCGACGGCTGCCTGTCCACCAACGACACCGTGCTGCTGCTCGCCTCCGGCGCCTCCGGCGTCGCGCCCGGGCACGAGGCGTTCGCCGAGGCCGTACGGGAGGTGTGCGCCGACCTGGCGCGGCAGCTCGTCGGGGACGCGGAGGGGGCGTCCAAGGACATCCGTATCGAGGTGACGGGCGCCGCCACCGAGGACGACGCCGTCGAGGTCGGCCGCGCCGTCGCCCGCAACAACCTCCTCAAGTGCGCCGTGCACGGCGAGGACCCGAACTGGGGCCGTGTGCTCTCCGCGATCGGCACCACCTCCGCCGCCTTCGAGCCGGACCGGCTCGACGTGGCCATCAACGGCGTGTGGGTGTGCCGCGGCGGCGCGGTCGGCGAGGACCGCGACCTGGTCGACATGCGCTACCGCGAGGTCCGCATCACCGCCGACCTGGCCGCCGGAACCGAGTCCGCGGTGATCTGGACCAATGATCTCACCGCCGACTACGTCCACGAGAACAGCGCGTACAGCTCATGACCGCCCTGCGGACCTCGACGCGCAGGCACACGGCGCTGCCCAAGGCGCAGACCCTCATCGAGGCGCTGCCCTGGCTGACCCGGCACCACGGCAGGACCGTGGTGATCAAGTTCGGCGGCAACGCCATGGTCGACGACGAGCTGAAGGCCGCCTTCGCGCAGGACGTGGTCTTCCTGCGGCACGCCGGACTGCGCCCCGTCGTCGTGCACGGCGGCGGCCCGCAGATCAGCGCCCAACTCGACCGTCTCGGACTGGAGTCGGAGTTCCGGGCCGGGCTGCGGGTCACCACGCGGGAGACGATGGACGTGGTGCGGATGGTGCTGGCCGGCCAGGTGCAGCGGGAGCTGGTGGGGCTGCTCAACCGGCACGGGCCCTTCGCGGTCGGCATGACCGGCGAGGACGCGCACACCCTGACCGCGACCAAGCGGCTGGCCGAGATCGACGGCGAGCCGGTCGACCTCGGCCGGGTCGGCGACATCGTCGGCGTCGACGCCGGCGCCGTCGAGGCGCTGCTGGAGGACGGGCGCATCCCGGTCGTCTCCTCCATCGCCCGCAGCTCCGACGACGAACACGTCTACAACATCAACGCCGACACCGCGGCCGCCGCGCTCGCCGCGGCACTCGGGGCGGAGACCCTGATGGTCCTCACCGACGTCGAGGGCCTGTACGCGGACTGGCCCCACAGCGACGACGTGGTCAGCCGGCTCACCGCCAGCGAACTGGAGAAGCTCCTCCCGGACCTGGCCAGCGGCATGGTGCCGAAGATGGAGGGCTGCCTGCACGCCGTCCGCAACGGCGTGCACACCGCCCGGGTCCTCGACGGCCGCGTGCAGCACTCGATCCTGCTGGAGATCTTCACCGACGAGGGCATTGGCACCATGGTCGTGCCGGACCCGCCCGCCCCGACGCCCGAGGAGGCGGCATCGTGACCGGTCACAACGCCGCACAGCTGGACCGCTGGCAGCAGACCCTGATGGACAACTACGGCACTCCGCGCCTTCCGCTCACGCACGGTGAGGGAGTGCGGCTGTGGGACGCCGACGGCCGCGGTTACCTCGACTTCACCGGCGGTATCGCGGTCAACGCCCTGGGCACCGGTCACCCGTCCGTGGTCCGCGCCGTCTCCGACCAGATCGCCACCCTCGGCCACGTGTCCAACCTCTTCGCCGCGGAGCCGCCGCTCGCGCTGGCCGAACGGCTGCTGGAGATCGCCGGCCTGCCGGGGGGCCGGGTGTACTTCTCCAACTCCGGTGCCGAGGCCATGGAGGCCGCCTTCAAGATCGGCCGCCGCACCGGGCGGCCCCACATGGTGGCCACCGACGGCGGCTTCCACGGCCGCACCATGGGTGCCCTGGCCCTGACCGGCCAGCCCGCGAAGCAGGAGCCGTTCCTCCCACTGCCCGGCCGGGTCACGCACGTGCCGTTCGGTGACGCCGACGCGCTGCGCGAGGCCATCACCCCCGACACTGCGCTGTTCGTCGTCGAACCCGTCCAGGGTGAGAACGGCGTCGTGGTGCCGCCGGAGGGCTACCTCGCCGCGGCCCGCGAGATCACCCGCGCGACCGGCACGCTGCTGGTCGTCGACGAGATCCAGACCGGCATCGGGCGCACCGGCCACTGGCTGGAGTGCCGGGCCCAGGGTGTCGAACCCGATGTCCTCACCCTCGCCAAGGGACTTGGCGGCGGTCTGCCGATCGGCGCCACCCTCGCCTTCGGGCCGGCCGCCGGCCTGCTGACCCCCGGCCAGCACGGCTCCACCTTCGGCGGCAACCCGGTGTCCTGCGCCGCGGCCCTGGCCGTTCTCGACACCCTGGCGGCCGACGGCGTGCTCGAGAACGTCAAACGCGTCGGTACCCGGCTGCGGGAATCCCTCGCCGCACTCGGCCACCCGTTGCTCGACCACGTCCGCGGTGCCGGACTGCTGCTCGGTATGGTGCTCACCGAGCCCCTCGCGCCTCGCGTGCAACAGGCGGCTCAGGACGCGGGGTTCCTGGTGAACGCGGTCGCGCCGGACGTCGTCCGGCTCGCTCCGCCGCTGATCATCGGGGAGGACGACGCCGACGCGCTCGTCCGGGCGCTCCCGGCGGTCCTCGACACAGCCCGCGGCGCCGGCTGACAGCACCGCCCGAAGAGGAAACGGGGACGATGACCGAGGAGCAGCACAGCGGCCAGGCCGTGCCGCACACGCGCACGGCCCGGCACCGCCGCATCGTGGACATCCTGAACCGGCAGCCGGTCCGGTCGCAGAGCCAGCTCGCCAGGCTGCTCGCCGACGACGGCCTCTCCGTCACCCAGGCCACGCTCTCCCGCGACCTGGACGAACTGGGTGCGGTGAAGATCCGCAACACGGGGGGCGAGCTGATCTACGCCGTGCCCGGTGAGGGCGGCGACCGGAGGCCGCGTGCTCCGCTGGGGGAGTCCGCCAGCGAGGCGCGGATGGCCCGGCTGGCCGGCGAACTGCTCATCTCGGCCGAGGCATCGGCCAACCTGGTGGTGCTGCGCACTCCGCCCGGCGCCGCCCAGTTCCTCGCCTCGGCGATCGACCAGGGCGAGGTGCACCAGATCATCGGCACCATCGCCGGCGACGACACCCTGCTGCTGATCAGCCGGGACCCCGACGGGGGCCAGGCACTGGCCGACCACCTTCTGCACCTGGCCCAGAAGGAACGCTGACCCGCACCGGATGCCCCGGCGGACGGCTGCCGGGCGCCGGGCACGCCGTCCCTGTGCTGTGCTGGTCCCATGGGTGCACCACAGCGGAACGTGCGGATCCGGCGGATCTACGACGAGCCGGAGGAGGCGGACGGCGCCCGGGTCCTGATCGACCGCCTCTGGCCGCGCGGGATGTCCCGGGACAAGGCGCGGCTCGACGACTGGGTCAAGGACGTCGCACCGTCCGACGAGCTGCGCCGCTGGTACCGCCACGATCCCGAGCGCTACGCCGGCTTCGCCCGCCGGTACCGGGCGGAGCTGGCCGAGCCCGGACGCGCGGAGGCGCTGGACCGCTTGCGTGAGCGCGCCGCCACCGGACCCCTCACGCTGCTGACCGCCACCCGGGACGTCGGCCACAGTCACGCCACCGTCCTCGCCGAGGAGCTGTCGGCACCTCGCTGACCTGCGGATTCTCCACCAGGGCTCCGGATGCTGCGCCTGCGCCGCGCCGCGCCTTTGACGAACCATGCAGCCAGGTGCATACTTATACCTATCAGCGCATGCTTCCTAAGGAGACTCCCGTGACCGAGCGCGTCGTACTCGCATACTCCGGCGGCCTGGACACCTCCGTCGCCATCGGCTGGATCGCCGAGGAGACCGGAGCAGAGGTGGTCGCCGTCGCCGTGGACGTCGGCCAGGGCGGCGAGGACCTGGACGTCATCCGCAAGCGTGCGCTCGCCTGCGGTGCCGTCGAGGCCGAGGTCGCCGACGCCAAGGACGAGTTCGCCGAGGAGTACTGCCTCCCGGCGATCAAGGCCAACGCCCTGTACATGGACCGCTATCCGCTGGTCTCGGCGCTCTCCCGGCCGACCATCGTCAAGCACCTGGTCGCCGCCGCCCGGAAGCACGGCGCCTCCACCGTCGCGCACGGCTGCACCGGCAAGGGCAACGACCAGGTGCGGTTCGAGGCCGGCATCTCCTCCCTCGCCCCCGACCTGACGTGCATCGCCCCGGTCCGGGACTACGCGATGACCCGGGACAAGGCGATCGCGTTCTGCGAGGAGAAGGGCCTGCCCATCGCCACCTCCAAGAAGTCCCCGTACTCCATCGACCAGAACGTCTTCGGGCGGGCCGTGGAGACCGGATTCCTGGAGGACATCTGGAACGCGCCGATCGAGGACGTCTACGAGTACACCGAGAACCCGGCCGTCCCCCGGGAGGCCGACGAGGTGACGATCACCTTCGACAAGGGCGTCCCGGTCGCGATCGACGGCAAGCAGGTCACCGTGCTGCAGGCCATCCAGCAGCTCAACGAACGGGCGGGTGCGCACGGCGTCGGCCGGATCGACATGGTCGAGGACCGGCTCGTGGGCATCAAGTCGCGGGAGGTGTACGAGTCGCCCGGCGGCATCGCGCTCATCACCGCCCACCAGGAGCTGGAGAACGTCACCGTCGAGCGGGAACTCGCCCGCTACAAGCGGCAGGTCGAGCAGCGGTGGGCCGAACTCGTCTACGACGGCATGTGGTTCTCCCCGCTGAAGCGGGCCCTGGACGGCTTCGTCGAGCAGGCCAACGAGCACGTCAGCGGCGACATCCGGATGACGCTCCAGGGCGGCCGGGCCGTCGTCACCGGCCGGCGGTCGGCGAGCTCGCTCTACGACTTCAACCTGGCGACGTACGACAGCGGCGACACCTTCGACCAGTCCCTGTCCAAGGGCTTCATCGAGATCTTCGGCATGTCGAGCAAGATCGCCGCGAAGCGGGACCTGCACCAGGCGTAGCCTCGGGCCACCCCGTACCGACCTCTCGCGGTCCTCGGGCGCCCCGGCCGGTCCGCCGGCCCGGGCGCCCGAGGGCGCCGGCATCCTCAGGAGCAGAGCAGTGAGCACCAGCGACCACACCGACGACGTACGCCTCTGGGGCGGCCGGTTCGCGGACGGACCCTCCGAGGCGCTGGAGAAGCTCTCCGCCTCCGTCCACTTCGACTGGCGCCTCGCCCCCTACGACATCGCCGGCTCCCGTGCCCACGCCCGCGTGCTGCAGGCGGCCGGCCTGCTCACGGCCGATGAGCTGGAAAAGATGCTCGCCGGCCTGGACAGGCTCGAACGCGACGTCGCCGACGGCACGTTCACCGGCACCGTCGCCGACGAGGACGTGCACACCGCCCTGGAGCGGGGCCTGCTGGAACGGCTCGGTCCCGACCTCGGCGGCAAACTGCGCGCCGGCCGCTCCCGCAACGACCAGGTCGCCACCCTGTTCCGGATGTACCTGCGGGACCACGCCAGGATCATCGGCGGCCTGCTCGCCGACCTGAACGGGGCACTGACCGGTCTGGCCCGGGCCCACCCGGACGTCGCGATGCCCGGCCGCACGCACCTCCAGCACGCCCAGCCGGTGCTCTTCGCGCACCACGTACTGGCCCACGCGCAGGCACTTTCCAGGGACGCCGAACGCCTCCGGCAGTGGGACGAGCGCACCGCGGTCTCGCCCTACGGTTCGGGTGCCCTGGCCGGGTCCTCCCTCGGCCTGGACCCGGAGGCCGTGGCGGCCGAGCTCGGCTTCGAGCGCGGCTCGGCCGGCAACTCGATCGACGGGACCGCGTCACGCGACTTCGTCGCGGAGTTCGCCTTCGTCACCGCCATGATCGGCGTGGACCTCTCCCGCATCGCGGAGGAGGTGATCCTGTGGAACACCAAGGAGTTCTCCTTCGTGACGCTCCACGACGCGTTCTCCACCGGTTCCTCGATCATGCCGCAGAAGAAGAACCCGGACATCGCCGAACTGGCCCGCGGCAAGTCCGGGCGGCTGATCGGCAACCTGACCGGCCTGCTCGCCACCCTCAAGGCGCTGCCGCTGGCCTACAACCGCGACCTCCAGGAGGACAAGGAGCCGGTCTTCGACTCCTGCGACCAGCTGGAGATCCTGCTGCCCGCCTTCACCGGCATGATGGCCACCCTCACAGTCAACCGGGAGCGCATGGCCGAACTCGCCCCCGCCGGCTTCTCACTGGCCACCGACATCGCCGAGTGGCTGGTCAAGCAGGGCGTGCCCTTCCGCGTCGCGCACGAGGTCGCGGGGGAGTGCGTCAAGGTCTGCGAGCAGCAGGGCATCGAGCTGAACGAACTGACCGACGAGCAGTTCGCGAAGATCTCCCCGCACCTGACGCCCGCGGTCCGGGCCGTACTCGACGTGCCCGGCGCGCTCGCCGCCCGGGACGGCCGCGGCGGCACCGCTCCGGCGGCGGTCGCACGTCAGCTGGCCGAGGTCACGGCCGACCTGGCCGTGCAGCGTGAGTGGGCCGCCGCCCGCGACTGACGTCCCGTGCGCCATCGATGTCTCCGGTGAGACACGCGTGTCTCACCGGAGATAGACTCGTGTCATGCTCCCGGACCGAGAAGCGCTCCTCCACGACGCGGCCGCCCACCTCGGCCGTCACCCGACCGCGTCGATGGACGACATCGCCCGCGCCGCCGGCATCAGCCGTGCCACACTGCACCGCTGGTTCGCCGGCCGCGACGCGCTGGTGCGCGGTCTGGAGCAGCTCGGCATCAGCCGGGTGCGCGCCGCGGTGGACGCCGCCCGGCTGGAGGAGGGCGACCCGGGCGACGCGCTGCGCCGCCTGATCGCCGAGGCGGAGTCCTTCGCCGGCTTCCTCGGCTTCCTGATGTCCGAGAGCCAGCTCTTCGAGCCCGGAGCCGTCGACCCGGGCTGGACCGAGGCAGACGAGCGGATCGCCGCGTTGTTCCGGCGCGGCCAGGAGACCGGCGTCTTCCGCGTCGAGCTCACCGCCGCCTTCCTCACCGAAGCCCTGTACGCCCTGGTCACCGCATGCGCCTGGGCGGTGCAGGAGGGCCGCGTCGCCGAACGCGACGCGGGCCCGATGACCGCCGAGCTGCTGCTCGGCGGCCTGCTGCGGAGGGACGCCCGGTGACCGCGCGGACGGACAAGGCCGTCGGCGACGACCGCACGGGAGCCCGTGAACTCACCCGGCGGCAGCGCTGGCTGGCGCTGTCCGTGCTCGCCCTCGCCGTGCTGCTGGTGTGCATCGACGCCACGGTCCTCGCTCTCGCCACGCCCTTCCTGAGCGAGGACCTCGACCCCTCCAGCACCCAGCTGCTGTGGATCGGCGACGTGTACTCGTTCGTCATCGCGGGCCTGCTGGTCTCGATGGGCTCCCTGGGTGACCGGGTCGGCCGGAAGCGGCTGTTGCTCACCGGCTCGGTGATCTTCGGCGTCCTGTCCGCCCTGACGGCCTACGCGCACAGCGCCGAGGCCATGATCGCCTGGCGGGCGCTGATGGGCGTCGCCGGAGCGACCCTGATGCCCTCCACGCTGGCCCTGATCCGCAACATCTTCTCCAACCCCCGCGAGCGCAGCGTCGCCATCGGCATCTGGGGCGCCATGGCCTCGGCCGGTGCGGCGGTCGGCCCGGTGGTCGGCGGTTTCCTGCTGGAGCACTTCTGGTGGGGGTCGGTCTTCCTGCTGAACCTCCCGGTCATGGCGGTGCTCGTGGTCGTCGGACTCCGGCTGCTGCCCGAGTCCCGCGACCCGGCCCCCGGCCCGTGGGACCTGCCCAGCGTCGCCCTCTCCATGATCGGCATCATCGGTGTGGTCTACGCCGTGAAGGAGGCGGCCGCGTACGGCCTGCGCTGGGACGTCGCCACCGCGGCCGCTCTCGGAGCCCTTTCGCTCGCCGCCTTCGTCCGCCGCCAGCTGCGCCTCCCCAAGCCGTTGCTGGACATGCGCCTCTTCCGCCGCCGCGGCTTCTCAGGAGCCGTACTGGCCGACCTGCTGACCATCTTCGGACTCGCCGGCCTGGTGTTCTTCCTCTCCCAGTTCCTCCAGCTGGTACAGCTGCGCTCGCCCTTCGAGGCCGGGCTCGCGGAGCTGCCCGCCGGTGTCGGTGCGATCGCCGCGGGCCTGGTCGCCGGGCTGGTGGCCCGGCGCACCTCGGTGCGCGGCGCCGTCTCCGGGGGCCTGGCCGCTGTCGCCCTCGCCCTGGGCGCCGTCGTCGGACTGCGCCCCGTCAGCGACTACTGGGTGCTCGGGCTGCTGCTGCTGGTGCTCGGCCTGGGCGCCGGGCTGTCCTTCACCGTCACGGCCGACATCATGCTGTCCACCGTGCCCAAGGAGCAGGCCGGAGCGGCCTCCGCCGTCTCCGAGACCGCCTACGAGCTGGGCTCGGCGCTCGGCATCGCCCTCCTCGGGTCCGTGGTCACCGGCTTCTACCGGGGCCACGCGGTCCCCGAGGGCATCCCCGCGGAAGCCGCCGAACAGGCCAGATCCTCCCTCGGAGGGGCGGTGGAGGCCGCCCGCGGCCTGCCCGGTCCGACGGGGGAGCGGCTGCTCACCACCGCACAGGACGCCTTCACCGAAGGGTTGCGCGCGGGAGCCTCCGTCGCGGCGGTGGTGCTGCTGGCCGCGGCCGCGGCCTCCTGGCGCCTGCTCCGCGACCAGCGCCTGGAAGACTGACGGGCCCTGCCGGAAGGCCCCGGCGAGGCGCGACGCGTAGTTCCCCCGAAGCGGGGCACCCGCCGCTCGTCCCACACGTGAGACGTGAGACGAGGAGAGACCCATGGCCACCACCGTGCGCCACCGAACGGACCACCACCCGGACCACCACCCGGAGCAGGCCCCGGTCGGAGAGCTGGTCAAGCGGGCATCCGAGCAGCTGTCGGAGATCGTGCGCAGCGAGATGCGGCTCGCCCAGGCGGAGATGAAGGAGAAGGGGAAGCGGGCCGGCCTCGGCGGCGGCATGTTCGGCGGCGCCGCGCTGTTCGCCCTCCTCGCCCTCCAGGTACTGGTCGCGGCCGCTGTGGCGGCCGTCGCGCTGGTGCTGTCCGTGTGGCTTGCCGCTCTGGTCGTCGCGGCCGGTCTGCTGCTGATCGCCGGACTGCTGGCGCTGATCGGCAGGACCGAGATCCGGCGGGCGACGCCGGCGAAACCCGAGCGGACGATCGGCAGCGTACGCGCCGACGTGCAGGCGATCAGGGAAGGAGCGCACCGATGAGCCGCGCATCCCACAACGGAGGACAGACCACCACGGCCTCCCCGGCGGAACTGCGGGCCGAGGTCGAGCACGCCCGCGAACAACTCGCCGACACCGTCTCCCAGCTCGCAGCCAAGGCCGACATCAAGTCCCGCGCCCAGCGGAAGGCCCACGACGCCCGCGCCCGGATGCAGCACCACGGCCGGCACGCCGCCGACCAGGGGGGCGGACGACAGGGGGCGATGGCCGCGGCCGGAGGCGGCGTGCTGCTCCTGGCCGTCGTCGCCGCGCTGCTCCACAAGCGGCGCCGGACCTGAGAGGCGGGCCCCATGCAGACGGATCAGGCCCTCTACAGGCCGTTCACCATGGTCGTCACGCTGACCAGCGGCATGCTGGCCGGAGCGGTCTTCCAGAAGGTCTGGAAACTGGCGGCGCACGAGGACGACGCTCCGGACGCGACCGACGAGGAGCGCGCCTGGGCCGAGATCCTCATGGCCGCGGCACTCCAGGGCGCACTCCTCGGGCTCACCAAGGCGATCCTCAACCGCGGCGGGGCCAAGGGCGTCCGCAAGCTGACCGGCACCTGGCCGGCCTGACCTCCGCCCGCCGTTCCGCCCCGGCCGGGCGCAGCCGCGACGGGCCGGGGCCGGGAGCAGGCACCGTGCGCCGCGTCCGCGGGGTCAGGCCGCCCGCGCCTTGGTGGCGTACATGTCCACGTACTCCTGACCGGACAGCTCCCTGACCTCGCTCATCACCTCGTCGGTCACGGCGCGCAGCACGTAGCGGTCGCGGTCCATGCCCTCGTAGCGGGAGAAGTCCAGCGGCTCGCCGAAGCGCACCCGGATGCGGCGGCCGCCGCCGACGCGCGGCAGCCCGCTGCCGCCGGGCTGCACCCGATCGGTGCCGATCATCGCGAACGGCACCACCGGCGCGCCCGTCATCAGCGCCAGCCGGGCGATCCCGGTGCGGCCCCGGTACAGGCGGCCGTCGGGGGAGCGGGTGCCCTCCGGGTAGATGCCGAAGACGTTGCCGCCGTCCAGCACCCGGCGCCCGGTCATCAGCGCCGCGACACCGCCGCGCCCGCCGTCCCGGTCCACCGGGATCATCCCCACGCCGGTGAAGAACCACGCCATGAGACGGCCCTTGAGCCCCTTGCCGGTGACGTACTCGTCCTTCCCGATGAAGAAAACCTGACGGCGGGTCACCACCGGCAGGATCATCGAGTCGATGAACGTCAGGTGGTTGCCCGCCAGAATGACCGGCCCGCTGCCGGGGATGCGCTCCGCGTTCTCCACCTGCGGCCGCAACAGCAGGCGCAGCACCGAGCCGAGCACCGTCTTGATCAGCAGGAAGCGGGACAACGGATCCTCCGGTCGACGTCTGTGACGCGGCCCGTCCGATGGCGCCACGCAGGTGAGGACGATACTCGCCGAGGGCCCCGCGAGCCGAACCGGCCCGTGCCCGGCGCCGGTCCGCCCGTGCTGTTTCCGCCATGTTCGGCCCGCCGTCTCCCGCCGGGACCCCGCCGCCCCTACCATCGGCCCGCCGCCCGCGACCGAAGCGGACGACGTGCACCGACGGAAGACCGACGCAACAGGGGAGAGCGCATGGACGACCACCAGCGTCCCGGCCGCAGAAGCGTGTTGGGCGCCGCGGCCCTCGGAGCCGGGGCGGCGGCCCTCGGCGCCGCCGGCACCGCGCGGGCCGACGACCGCGGAACGGACCGCTCCGGCCGTGGCGGACGGCACCGCCTGCCCGTGCCCGCGGTCGTCGCCCACCGCGGCGCCAGCGGCTACCGGCCCGAGCACACCCTCGGGGCCTACCAGCTCGCCCTGGACATGGGCGCCGACGTCATCGAGCAGGACCTCGTCGCCACGCGCGACGGCCACCTGGTGTGCCGCCACGAGAACGACATCACCGGCACCACGGACGTCGCGGACCACCCCGAGTTCGCGGGCCGCCACACCACCAAGTCCATCGACGGCACCGAGATCACCGGCTGGTTCACCGAGGACTTCACCCTCGCCGAGCTCAAGACCCTGCGCGCCGTGGAACGTCTCCCGGAGCGGCGGCAGCACAACACCCTCTACGACGGCCGCTGGCAGGTGCCGTCCTTCGAGGAGGTGCTGCGCTGGGCCGAGGAGGAAGGCCGGCGCCGTCGCCGCCCGGTGTGGCTGCACATCGAGACGAAGCACCCCTCCTACTTCCGCTCCCTCGACCTCGGTCTGGAGGAGCGTCTCGCCCGGCTGCTGCGCCGCTTCGGCCGCCACCGGCGCCACGCCCCCAACTTCGTGCAGTCCTTCGAGCCCAGCAGCATCGAGCGGATGCACCGCCTGGTGGACTGCTCCGGTGTGGTGCTGCTGTGGACGGCGGACTCCCGGCCGTGGGACTTCGAGCAGGCCGGCGACCCGCGCACGGTGGCCGACCTGGTCACGCCCGAGGGCCTGGAATGGATCGCGGGCTTCGCCCGCGGCATCGGCCCGGTCGCCGACCTGGTCATCCCGAAGAACGCGGACGGCTCCCTCGGGGAGCCCACCACCCTCGTCCGCGACGCCCACGCGCAGGGACTCGTGCTGCACCCGTACACCATGCGGAACGAGAACGCCTTCCTGCCCACGGAGTTCCGCCGGGGCGAGGACCCGAACGCGTACGGCGACGCGTTCGGCGCCTTCCGTGCCTACTTCGCGACCGGCATCGACGCGATCTTCACCGACAACCCCGACACGGGCCTGCTCGCCGCAGAGGACTTCCGCGACCGCTGAAGCCGGGCGACCACCGAAGTCCCTGACGGCGGCGGCCGGTTCCTCGCCGGCGTCCGGCGTCACCCCCGGCGTGTGCGGTTCGCCCGTACGCGCCGGGGAAGGCCACCCGCGGGAGTGAGCGCGCCCGGCGGCGGAAACCGCGGCGGGTGCCCGGCCGTCACGGCGGACATGACCACCCGCGAACTCCCCGCGCATCTCGACGTCCTGCTGGCGGCGGAGTGCACCGCCGAGTCGCACGGCACCGGCGCCGATCCCGACGACGTGCGCCAGGCGGTGCGCCTGCGCTGGCTGGAGCACGTCCGGGAGGGCGCCCCGCCGTCCGCCCCCGCCGTCTGGCTCCGCACCGCCGTGCGGGCCGAGATGCGGCAAGCCCGGCGGCGCAGCCGCCGCGAAGTGCCCCTGCACGAGCAGCCGTACGGCCCTCCGTCCCCGCCCGGCCCCGCCTCCGTGCTCGCCGCCGACGGCTACCACGACCCCGCGACCGCCGCGGAGGCACCGCTCCTGGCCTCCGAACGACGGCACGTGCTGCACACGGCCGTCGCCCGGCTGCCCGGCCGCTGCCCCCAGGTGCTCGCGGCACTGCTGGACGACGGCGACCGCACCTACCGGGAGATCGCCGCCGCGTCGGGAATCTCACAGGGCAGCATCGGCCCGCTGCGTTCCCGCTGCCTGGCCTGCCTGCGCAGAATGCTCAGCGCGGAGGTTGCCGCCCCGGCCGTCCGGGGAAGGGTGCGGTAGGCGACCTGGGCCACCAGGGCACGGGCGTGGGCGCGGCTCCCGCACCGCGCGCCCCGCCGACACCAGCGATCGGGAGGGCATGCGCATGGGCACGAGCGTGACCATCTCGGCGGCGACCGACGACGACGCCGAACAGATCCTCAAACTCCAGTACCTCTGCTACCAGTCGGAGGCCGAGCTCTACGGGGACTGGCGCATCGAGCCGCTCACCCAGACCCTCGCCGACCTGCGCGGCGAACTGTCCGGCGGCTGCGTACTCGTCGCGAGACTGGGCGACGAGGTCGTGGGCTCCGTGCGGGCCACCGTCGACGCCGACTCCACCGCCGCCATCAGCAGGCTCTGTGTGCACCCCCGGATGCGCCGCCACGGCCTGGGCGGCAGGCTGCTCACCCGGATCGAGGAACGGCTGGCCGCCGAGCGCGCCGCGAAGCGCTACCGGCTGCGTACCGGGCGCCGCAGCGAGCTGAATCTGCGCCTCTACCGGCGCTGCGGTTACGCGGCCGTCGGCACCGAGACCGACACCGGGCCGGGGCGCGTCACCCTGGTCACGATGGAGAAGGAGGCCTCCGCGCAGGCCTTCACCACCGGAGCCTGAGCCGCGCGGTCCGACCGTCTCCGGCCGTGCCCGCCGGACGGCACGCGACGGTCAGACCGCGCGGCCCTGCCGCGAGCGGCGCAGCCACAGCATGCCGGTCACCGGCAGGGCCAGCGGCAGGAAGAGGTAGCCCATGCCGTAGTCCGACCACACGGTGCTGTCCGGGAAGGCGGCCGGATCCACGAGCGTCCAGGTGCCCACCACGAGGACCCCGAGCAGTTCCGCCGAACAGCAGACCAGCGCGAGGCGGCGGGCGCCCTCCCCGCCGCGGACCAGCGAGAAGGTGATGAACACGTACACCACCGCCGCCACCGCCGACAGCACGTAGGCCAGCGGCGCCTCGCCGTACTTCGTGGTCAGCTCGAAGACCGCGCGCGAGGTGGCGCCGACCGCGAAGATCGCGTAGAGGGTGACCAGCAGCCGGCCCGGGCCGGTGCCGATGCCCGGCAGACCGCGCCCGCGCCCGGCCGTACGCCGTCGCCACAGCTGTTCGGCGCGCGTGCCGCGGTCCGCGCGGTCAGGCACCGCCGCCTCCCCACACCTCGTGCAGCCGTGCCTGGAGCACCGCCAGCACCACCGCACCCGCCGCCACGGTGACCGAGCCCCAACGGGTCCGCTCCGACAGCGACACCACCGCCACCGCGGGGACGCAGCACAGCACCCCCACCAGGTAGGCCACGAAGACCGCTGTACCGCCGACGGGCTCGCCCCCCGTCGCCAGCTGGACGACGCCGATCACAAGCTGGACCAGCGCGAGCAGCGTCACCACCGCCATGCCGATGAAGTGCCAGTCCTTGGTCGGTTGGTCGCGGTAGGCCGCGTGACCGCACCAGGCGGCCAGCAGCAGCGCGGCCACGGCGAGCGTGACCGTCAGCGGGGTGAGCATGCTCCGAGTCTAGGAGCCGTCCCCGGCCGGCCACCCGCGACCCCTGCCCGCCCCGAGCGGAATCCGACGCGGCGTTGCTTACGGACGGCCGGTGCCGGGGCCTCCTGTCCCTGCGTCCACGTCACCGACGGTGACGGTCCGTGGCGACGCGTGGGGCGCCACGGGCTCGGGGCGGTCCCGGACCCATCCCGCACCGCCAGTCGCGACGTCGACAAGTCGACCCGAGGCGCCGGACCCCGCCCCCAACCCGGGCCCGGCGCTGCACAACCGCCGCCGCATGCTGCATGCTTGTGCACTGCTGCAACCCCTGGGACCCGCCCAGATCCCCAAGGCATCGGCATGGAGCGGCGCATGACACCCACCTTTCCGGACATCTCGATCAGCACGGAACGGCTGGTGCTGCGCCCCTTCGACGAGGCCGACGTTCCCGCGCTGACCGAGATGATGAACGACGAACTCGTCGCCTCCCGGAACTCCGCACCCGCCCCCTACACCGACGCCGACGCCCGGGACTGGGTCACCCGCCGCGCCCCCGCGTCCCGCACCCGCGGCGACGGGATCGTCTTCGCCGTCACCGAGTTCCTCACCCAGCGCCTGGTCGGCAGCGTCCGGCTCAAGCGCACCGACTGGCGGCTGCGCACCACCGAGGTCACCTACGCCACCGCGCCCTGGGCACGCGGCGAGGGCTACGCCTGCGAGTCCGTCCTCGCCCTCGTCCAGTGGCTCTTCCAGGACCAGAAGTTCGAACGGCTGGAACTGCGCACCGCCGCCGACAACACCGCGGCCCAGCAGGTCGCGCAGAAGCTGGGCTGCGTCAGCGAGGGCGTGCTGCGCAATGCCTGGATCACCCGCGCCCGCGACGCCGACACCGGCTGGACCGAGGCCCGCACCGACCTCATCGTGTGGAGCCTGCTCCCCGAGGACCTGGACGGGCTGCCCGAGCGCATGGCCGAGGCGGGCGGAACGGTTCCCTACGCCGACTGGAGCTGAGCCTCCCCTGTGCGGGCGGCCTCCGGGCCCCCGGCCTCTCCGCCCGGCGCTCCACGCCCGCGCCCGTCCGGGCCCGCCCGCACCCGGCGGGTCCGCGACGGGCTCCCGGCGGTAGTCTTCGGCACGCCCCCGCCTCCGCGCCCACACCAGGAGTGACCCGCCGATGGCCGACCGCGTCACCGTGATCGGTTGGGACGGTTCCCCGCTGAGCGACTCCGCGCGCGCCGCACTCGGCGCGGCCACCCTCGTCGCCGGCGCCGCCCACCACCTCGCTCTCCCGGAGGTCCCGGAGAAGGCGGAACGGATCCGGCTCGGCAGCGTCGCCCTCGCCGCCCGCCGGATCGCCCGGCACCGCGGCACCGCCGTCGTGCTCGCCGACGGCGACCCCGGCTTCTTCGGCGTCGTGCGGACGCTGCGCGCTCCCGAGTACGGCCTCGAGGTCGAGGTCGCGCCCGCCGTGTCCGCGGTGGCCTCCGCGTTCGCGCGCGCCGGCATGCCCTGGGACGACGCGCAGGTCGTCGTCGCCCAGAGCCGCACCCTGCGACGCGCCGTCAACGTCTGCCGTGCGCACGCCAAGGTCGCGGTGCTCACCTCGCCCGGAGCCGGCCCCGCCGAACTCGCGCTGATGCTCGGCGACGTGCACCGCACCTTCGTGGTCTGCGAGGCCCTCGGGACCGATGCGGAAGAGGTCAGCGTGCTGACCTCCGACAAGGCGGCCGACCACACCTGGCGCGACCCCAACGTCGTCATCGTGGTGGGCGGAAGCCCGGCGGGGGAGAGCGGCGACCAGGACGGCGCGTGGCGCGCCGGCCAGGAGCCCGGCCACCAGCGCGGACCGCGCGGCTGGGCGCTGCCGCCCTCGGCCTTCCCCGAGCAGGAGACGCCGCCCTCCGCCGGTGCCTCGGACCGGCTGCGCGCCGCTCAACTCGCCCGGCTGGGCCCCCGCCCCGGCGACCTGGTGTGGGACATCGGCTGCGGCACCGGCGCCCTCGCCGTCGAGGCCGCGCGCTTCGGTGCCGCCGTCATCGCCGTCGACCGGGACGCGCGCGCCTGCGCCCGCGTCACCTCTGCCGCGCGCCGGTTCGGAGTGCAGGTGCAGACCGTCTCCGGCGCGGCCCCGCAGATCCTCGAGGAACTGCCCGAGCCGGACGTCGTCCGGGTGGGCGGCGGCGGCATCCGTACGGTCGCCGCGGTCGCCGACCGGAGGCCGGCCCGCATCGTCACGCACGCCGCCACGCGCGACGAGGCGGAGGCCGTCGGCCGCGCCCTCGCCGACGGCGGGTACACCGTCGAGTGCGCCCTGCTCCAGTCCGTCGAACTGGACACCGAACGCTGGCAGGAGACCGAACGCACGGTCGTCTTCCTGCTCTCGGGCGTACGCGGCTGACCGCCGGCCGCCGCCACCGCCCGTGCCCCGTACCGCACTTGGCGAGGCACCGGCGGCGAAGTGCCGCTTCTCACTCACCCGTGGCCGGTTCGGCCGCCCGCGGCAGGTAGGCTGATGGACCGTTGTACCGCCCCGGACACGTGAGGATTCGTCCAGCGATGTCCGGCGGGCGCCGGCGGAGACACGTGCCGCAACGAGCGCGCGCTCGTTCTTCCTCCTGGGGCGCGGCGGTCATCCGCCGGGTGGGTGATGAGGGACTACGGATGGGGCGAGGGGTACGCATGACCGACAGCGGCCAGGTCCCCGGCGAGGAACTGCCGGGGTACGCGGACGCACAGCCGGAGCAGCCGCAGCCCACGGCGGCCGTCCACGGCGGATACGCCTACGCCGACCACGACCCGCACGCGGTCCACGACCCGCACGCGGTCCACGCCGAGGCGCTCGGGGACGACGAGGACCTGCTGATGCCGGGTGCGCAGAGCGCGTGGAGCGACGGGCAGTCCTCCTCGGGTCAGTACGACGTCCAGCACGCCGTGCATCCGCCCCAGCAGCCTGCCGCGCAGCAGAACCAGCCGCGCCGCCCGCTGCACCTCGGCCCGCCGGTGCCCGAGCAGTCCGGCGCCGTGCGCACGCTCGCCGACCGCGGCCCCAGCTCCCCGCCGCCGGCCCAGCCGTCCGTCCACGTCACGCCGCCCGTGCCGTACCCCGGGGAGCAGGCGGCCCCCGCCGCCCCCGGTCCGGAGTACCTGGATGCGGGCTACCCCGCCGGCGAGACGCTGCCGGGCCCCCAGCTCGGCCAGGAGCCCTCCCAGAGCGAGCCGTGGACCGCCGCTCCCGCGCAGGAACCGTTCGCGGCCCCGGCGCAGGAGCCCGCCGCCGGCTACGACGCGGCCGCCGAGCCGCTCCCGGGCCCCGACCTGGCCGCCGTGCCGCTGCCGGGCCCCGACCTCGCCGCCGTGCCCGAGCCCCCCGAGCAGCCCGCCCCCGCGGTGGCGGAGCCCCCGGCGCCGGTCGTCGCCGCACCGGAGCACCCCGTCGTCGCACCGGACGCACCCGAGCAGGACGCGGCCACCGGGGCGGAACGGGCCGGCCGTGCCGGCACCGAGGAGGCGGCCGCTTCGGCGGCGGCATCCACCGAGGCGCAGCCCGAGGCAGCAGAGCAGACCGCAGAGCAGGGTGCGGACGCGCAGTCCGGGCCCGCCGAGACCGCGGCGCCGCACGGCGCCGAGGACGCGGCAGCCCATGCCGACGTCGCGCAGACCGGCGCGCCGGCCGACGTGCCGTCGACGGGGACGGCCGGGGAACCCGCGCTCGAGCAGGCCGGGCCGGTCGTCCCCCCGCCTCGCGCACACGGGGACGACCTGCTGGACACCCCCGGGCCCGGCCCGGCACCCGCCGCCGACGATCCCGGCCCGGCGGCCGCAGACGAGACCGCCACCGCGCCGGAGGCGCCCGTCGCCCCCGTCGGTGAGGCACCGGCCGACGACGCCGTCGCGGAAGAGCCCGCGGCGGTCATCGTCCCGGCGGCGACCGGCGGCGAAGAACCGCCCGCGGAACCGGTCGACCCGCCCTCCCCGGCGGAACCCGCCGCGGCAGCCGATCCCGAGGTCCCGGCCGACACCGCTCCGCCCATAAGCGAGGACGGTACGGCTTCCGACGCCACGCCGTCCGACGGGGGTGCTCCCACCGACGAGCCGACCGTCCAGGAGCCCCCGGCCGAGGCCGCCGAGGACACGGAGGATCCGGCCGCCGACCCCGCCACCGATCCCGCAGAGGAGCCGCCCGCCGAGGCCGCGCCCGCGGCCGACCGCGGGCCCGCCGCCCCCGGCTACGACGAGGCGGACCGCGAGGCCGTGCACCGCCTCATGCGCGAACGCCGCGACATCCGCAACGGTTTCCGGCCCGACCCGATCCCGCACGAGGTGCTGCTCCGCGTCCTGGAGGCGGCGCACACCGCACCCAGCGTCGGCCACAGCCAGCCCTGGGACTTCGTCGTGATCCGCTCGGAGGAGACCCGGCGGACCATGCACGAACTCGCGCAGCGCCAGCGGGAGGCGTACGCCAGGACGCTGCCCAAGGCGCGCGCCAAGCAGTTCAAGGAACTGAAGATCGAGGCGATCCTCGACACGCCGGTCAACATCGTCGTCACCGCCGATCCCACCCGCGGCGGCCGGCACACCCTCGGGCGCCACACCCAGCCCCAGATGGCGCCCTACTCCTCCGCCCTCGCGGTGGAGAACCTGTGGCTCGCCGCCCGCGCCGAGGGCCTCGGTGTCGGCTGGGTCAGCTTCTTCGACGAGCGCGAGATGGTCCGCACCCTCGACCTGCCCGAGCACCTCGACGTCGTCGCCTACCTGTGCATCGGCTACGTCGACGAGTTCCCGGCCGAACCCGAGCTGATGCAGGCCGGCTGGTCCAAGCGCCGCCCGCTGTCCTGGGTCGTGCACGAGGAGTCCTACGGCCGCCGCGCCCTGCCCGGGGCCGAACCCCACGACCTGCTCGCCGAGACGCTCCAGAAGATCCGCCCGCTGGACGCCAAGGCGCTCGGCGAGGCGTGGGAACGCCAGAAGCGGATGACCAAGCCCGCCGGCGCGCTGGGCATGCTGGAGATCATCTCCGCGCAGCTCTGCGGGCTGTCCCGGCAGTGCCCGCCGCCCGTGCCCGAGCCCGCCGCCGTCGCCGTCTTCGCGGGCGACCACGGTGTGCACGCCCAGGGCGTCACCCCCTGGCCGCAGGAGGTGACGGCGCAGATGGTCGCCAACTTCCTCGGCGGCGGCGCCGTCTGCAACGCCTTCGCCGGCCAGGTCGGTGCCGAGGTCTGCGTCGTCGACGTGGGCGTGGCGGCCGAACTCCCCGCCTCGCCCGGCCTGCTGCCGCGGAAGGTCCGCCCCGGGACCGCCGACATGACACAGGGCCCGGCCCTCACCCACGAGGAGGTGCTGCGTGCCCTCGAGGTCGGTATCGAGACCGCCCGCGACCTCGTCGCCGCCGGCAACAAGGCGCTCGTCACCGGCGAGATGGGCATCGCCAACACCACGGCCTCCGCAGCCCTGATCGCCGCCTGCACCGGTGCCGACCCCGCCGACGTCACCGGACGCGGCACCGGCATCGACGACGAGACGCACACCCGGAAGATCGACGTCGTCCGGCGGGCGCTCGCGCTGCACCAGCCCGACCCGGCCGACCCGATCGGCATGCTCGCCGCCGTCGGCGGACTCGAACACGCCGCGCTGACCGGCATGATCCTGGGCGGCGCCTCGCTGCGCACCCCGGTCGTCCTGGACGGCGTCAGCGCCGGAGCCGCCGCCCTGGTCGCCCGGCAGATCGCACCCGAGGCCCTCGCCGCCTGCATCGCCGGCCACCGCAGCGCCGAACCCGGGCACGTCGCCGCACTCACCAAGCTCGGCCTGCGCCCGCTGATCGACCTCGACCTGCGCCTCGGCGAGGGCACCGGGGCGCTGCTCGCCCTTCCCATGGTGCAGAGCGCCGCCCGCGCCATGCACGAGGTCGCCACGTTCGACTCGGCGGGCGTCACCGAGAAGAACTGACCCCTCCGACGGGTCCGGAGCGCCGCACCTCTCCGGCGCCCGGACCCGTCGGCGAGTGATCCGCGGTACAGCACCCCGAGCCGCCCCGCCATAAGCTGTGTCCCACGCGTTCCCGCAGGCCGGGACCATCCGGCCGGGCGAGCACCGCCGGGAGCGCGCGGCACCGCCCGACCGCACCTCACCCGCCGCTCCGACGCCGCAGCGGCACCGCGCCATCCCGCAAGGAGAGCCGCACGCGATGCCCGACACTCCCGCCTACCCCGTCGGCCTGCGCCTGGCCGGACGCCGCGTCGTGGTCCTCGGCGGCGGCACCGTCACCCAGCGCCGTCTTCCCGCGCTGGTCGCGGCGGGCGCGGACATCACCGTGATCTCGCCCTCCGCCACGCCCTCCGTCGAAGCCATGGCGGAGGCCGGCGAGATCACCTGGGAGCGGCGCCGCTACCGCGAAGGCGACCTCGCCGACGCCTGGTACGCGCTCATCGCCACCGACGACGACGCCGCCAACACCCGCGCCTCCGCCGAGGCCGAGGCCCACCGCGTGTGGGCCGTGCGCAGCGACGACGCCGAGGCCGCCACCGCCTGGACGCCCGCCACCGGACGCACCTCAGGTGTCACCGTCGCCGTCCTCACCGGCCGCGACCCGCGCCGCTCCGCCGCGCTGCGCGACGCCATCGTCGACGGCCTCCGGGACGGCAGTCTCGGCGCGCCGCACCGCCGTGCCCGTTCCGGCGGCGTCGCCCTCGTCGGCGGCGGCCCCGGCGACCGCGACCTCATCACCGTGCGCGGCCGCCGCCTGCTCGCCGAGGCGGACGTCGTCGTCGCCGACCGCCTCGGCCCGCGCGACCTGCTCGACGAACTCCCGCCGCACGTCGAGGTCATCGACGCCGCGAAGATCCCCTACGGCCGCGCCATGGCGCAGCAGGCCATCAACGACGCCCTCGTCGCACACGCCCGCGCCGGACGCTTCGTCGTCCGGCTCAAGGGCGGCGACCCCTATGTCTTCGGCCGCGGCATGGAGGAGGTCCAGCAGCTCACCCGTGAAGGCATCCCGGTCACGGTGGTGCCGGGCATCTCCAGCTCCGTCAGCGTCCCCGCGGCCGTCGGCATCCCCGTCACCCACCGGGGCGTCGCCCACGAGTTCACCGTCGCCAGCGGTCACGTCGCCCCCGACGACCCGCAGTCCCTCGTCGACTGGGAAGCCCTCGCGCGGCTGCGCGGCACCCTCGTGCTGCTCATGGCCGTCGAGAAGATCGGCGCCATCGCCGCCACCCTCGTGCGGCACGGCCGCGCCCCGGACACGCCCGTCGCCGTCGTCCAGGAAGGCACCATGGCCGCCGAGCGGCGCGTCGACGCCACGCTGGCGACCGTGGCCGGCGTCGTCGAGGCCGAGGGCGTACGGCCGCCCGCCGTCATCGTCGTCGGTCCGGTCGTCGGCGTCGGCGCGGAGGGCTGACCGGCCGATGCCCGAACCACTCACTCTCACCCGCGCCGACGACCCCCGTCTGCACGACTACGTCTCCCTCACCGACGTCGAACTGCGGCGCCGCCGCGAACCCGCCGAGGGCCTCTTCATCGCCGAGGGCGAGAAGGTCGTCCGCCGCGCCCTGCAGGCCGGCTACCGCATGCGGTCGATGCTGCTGACGCCCAAGTGGGCCGACGCGATGGCCGACGTCATCACCGCCGCGACCGCCCCCGTGTACGTCGTCAGCCCCGAACTGGCCGAACAGGTCACCGGCTACCACGTGCACCGCGGCGCCCTCGCCTCCATGGAACGCAGACCGTTGCCCGCACCGGCCCGGCTCCTCGACGGCGCGCGGCGCGTCGCCGTGATGGAGGCCGTGAACGACCACACCAACATCGGTGCGATCTTCCGCAGCGCGGCGGCCCTGGGCATGGACGCGGTGCTGCTGTCGCCGTCCTGCGCGGACCCGCTGTACCGGCGTTCGGTGAAGGTCTCGATGGGCGCGGTCTTCTCCGTCCCCTACGCCCGCCTCGACGCCTGGCCGCAGGGCCTCGACACGGTGCGCGCCGCGGGGTTCGAGGTGCTCGCCCTCACGCCGGACGGCGGCGCGGAGCCGCTCGGCGAGGTCGCCTCCGTCCGGGCCGGCGCGCGGGTCGCGCTGCTGCTCGGCGCCGAGGGCGACGGCCTCACGCAGCGCGCCCAGCGTGCCGCGGACCGGCGCGTGCGCATCCCCATGGCGGCCGGCGTGGACTCCCTCAACGTCGCCGCGGCCGCCGCCGTGGCCTTCTACGCGGTGGCCTCCGGCTCCCCCGGGTGACACCGTCGCGGCCGCCCGGTCGGGTCATCCGCTTGACCCTCACGCGGCGTGATGCCGCATCGTCGTCGGCATGGAGGAACACCTAACCGTGGGCCGCGTGGCCGAGCTGGCCGGCGTGAGCGTGCGCACGCTGCATCACTACGACGAGATCGGCCTCGTGCCGCCGTCCGCGCGGACCGCGACCGGGTACCGGGCCTACTCGGCGGGCGACGTGGAGCGGCTGCGGGAGGTGCTCGGCTACCGGCGGCTGGGCTTCGGCCTGCGGGAGATCGCGGACCTGGTGGACGACCCGACCACCGACGCGGTCGCCCGCCTGCGCCGGCTGCGCGGCCTGCTGCAGGAGCAGCGCGACCGCCTGGCCGCCACGGTGGCGGCCATCGACGAGGAGCTGGAGGCACGAGCGATGGGGATCCGGACGGAGCCGGAGGATCAACTGAAAGTGTTCGGCGCGCAGTTGTACGAGTCCATCGGGTCCGCCTACCCGGCGACGCGGCGCACGGAGCGGCGGATCGCCGCGAGGATCTGGGACGCGCTCGGAGAAGCCCGTACGGTCCTGAATGTCGGGGCCGGCACCGGCTCCTACGAGCCCCCGGACCGCGAGGTCACAGCGGTGGAACCGTCGGCGGTGATGCGGGCGCAGCGCCCCGCGGGTGCGGCGCCGTGCGTGGCCGCCGGAGCGGAACGCCTGCCTTTCGCCGATCAGTCGTTCGACGCCGCGATGGCGGTCAGCACCGTTCACCACTGGGCGGACCCGATCGCCGGGCTGCGCGAGATGCGGCGAGTGGCCCGGCGCGTGGTGGTGTTCACCTACGACGCCGGCTCGCCGGGCCGACTCGACCGGTTCTGGCTGACCCGCGATTACCTGCCCGAGTTCGCCGGCCTCCTCGTCGGCTGGCCCTCACTGGCCGACATGACCCGCGCGATCGGGGGCCGCGCCCAGCCGGTGCTGATCCCGTGGGACTGTGCCGACGGCTTCTTCGAGGCCCACTGGCGCCGGCCCGAGGCGTACCTGGAGGACCCTGTGCGCCGTGCGGTATCGGTATGGACCAGGGTCGGGCCTCAGGCTGAGCAGCGGGCGGTGGACAGCCTCCGTGACGACCTCTCCTCGGGCCGCTGGGCCGCACGTAACCGGGACCTCGTCTCCCTCGACGCGGCAGAGCTGGGCCTGCGCCTGCTCGTGGCCTGAGCCCGTGCGCCGGCACGGCACGAGTCGCCCCACGGCTTCACCGGCCACCCCACGGCCATGGCCGGGACGCCGCCGTGCGCGTGGCGGGGGTCAGTGGGGTGCGGAGGACGGGGCGGGCCGGGGGGCGCCCAGCGCGTCGAGGGAGCTCTCGCAGCCCTGGGCCGCCGCGATGCCCAGAGCGACCAGCAACGTCACCGTGACGAAGACGAAGAGCCGCTGCCGCAGCAGCCGCCGGTCGGGGCCGCTGCCCCGGCCCGCCGGTGCGGGCCGGCCGGCCGAGCGGCCGGCGGTGGCCGGCTTCCGTGCCGGGCCCCCGCGCTGCGCGGACGGCCGCTGCGCCGGACGCCGGGCCCCCGTGCGCGGCGACGCACCGGTGCGCGACGCCGGACCGCCCCCGTCGTGCTCGGTGCGCTGCCGCGCGTACTCCTCCGCCCGGGACCCCGTCGGGCGGCGCGGAGCCCGCGCCGCCGCGGCCGGCTCCGCCGGCACGGCGGCGTCCGGCAGACCGCGTGCCTCGCGGGCGGCGATCTCCTTGAGGCGCAGCGAGAGCTGCAACGTGCTCGGCCGCTCCTCGGGGTTCTTCACCAGGCACGCCTCGATGAGCGGAGCGAGCGCCGCGTGCACCCCGTGCAGGTGCGGCTCCTCGTGGACGACGCGGTAGAGCATGACCTCCGAACTGCCCTGGCCGAAGGGGGAGTCCGCGGTCGCGGCGTAGGCGAGCGTCGCACCGAGCGAGAACACGTCGGTGGCCGGGGTCACCGCCGCGCCCCGCACCTGCTCGGGAGCGAGGAAACCGGGCGATCCGACGGCCGTGCCCACGTGGGTGAGGGTGCTCGCTCCCGTGGCCCACGCGATGCCGAAGTCGATGATGCGCGGGCCCTTGGGGGACAGCAGGATGTTGGACGGCTTCACGTCGCGGTGCACGACCCCCGCTTCGTGCACGGCGACCAGCCCTTCCGCGAGGGCGGCGCCGATGGACGCGACCTGCGAGGCGGGCAGTGGGCCCTCCTCGGTCACCTTGTCGTGGAGGGAGGGGCCGGGCACGTACTGCGTGGCGAACCAGGGCCGGCCGGCGTCCAGGTCTGCGGCGACCAGCCGGGCCGTGCATCCCCCGCGGATCCGCCGCGCGGCGGACACCTCCCGGGCGAACCGGGACCGGAACTCCTGGTCCTCGGCCAGGTCGGGCCGGATGACCTTCAGCGCCACGCGCTGGCCCCGCTTGTCGGACCCCAGGTAGACGACGCCCATGCCGCCGGCCCCCAGCCGCCGGTGCAGCCGGAACGAGCCGACGACTCGCGGGTCCTCGCGCCGGAGCCGCATCATCGCCATGTCGTTCCCCTACCTCCGGTGGGAGACCCCAACCGCCGCCGTCCTGCTGACGAGGACAGCTTACGGACTACGGGCGCCCGGCAACGAGAGGCGGCACACGTGCCGTCAGACTCCGTGTCAGTACGGGCCGGTGGCCGTCTCCGCCGTTCTCCGGTCCGGCGGAGCCACCCCCGCACCACCCTGTTCCCCAACTACCGTGCGCGTCGCTCCTTCTGACAGGCCGTCGGCCCGTCGGCGCGTGACCCCGGTGTCTCCGTACCGCCGGGCCCTGCGGGCCGTCCCAGCGGCACTGCTCCGCCTCCTCCGTGAGCGACGTCACCGGCAGCCCCCGACGGCAGCAGGTGACCCGTACGTCCCGGCCCCGCCCCCTCCGGGAGACCCCCGACCTGGCGCGACGCGACTCCACCCAGGGGAGTAGTCCGGCGCCTGCGCCGTCATCCTGCGGGAGGCCCCGCAGTCGGTACGCGGGCATGACGCACCTGCTCCCTCCCGCGCCTAGTGTGGTTTTCCAGCGGCGGGCGAACGCACTCGTCCCCCGAGGTCAGACGCCCGCCGCCCCGAACCGGACAGGAGCTGGAGCCATGGCGCACACAGCAGGGCGTACCGCGTCCCGGGTGCAGGGACGACTGGCGGCGGCGACGTCCGCCTTCGGCGCCCGCCCCGGCGGCCGCCGGCATCCCGTCGCCGCCGCCGTCATGGTCCTTCCGATGGCCCTGCTCCTCGCCGTCGTCTTCGGCGGCGTGGAGGCGGTCGTCACCCAGGCGTCGTCCGTGGCCGGAATACTGGGGCGCTGAGGCGCCCCGGGGCTCGGGAGAGCGGCCCGAGCCGGGGACAGCCGGCCATCAGCCCCGTGGGGACGGGGGTGCGGCGGACGGCAGATGAGCCCGGGCAGCTGGGGAGCTGCCCGGGCTCCACGCCGTCCAGGCCCGCGCCGTCCGGTCCGGCTGCGCACCGCCCGTGCCGCACCGCCCAGTGCCGTCCGTCGCGACCGCCGCGTACGATCCGTGCGCATGCAGCAGCACGCCCCGCCTCCTCCGCCGTCCGGGCCGTCGCCGGCCGCGGAGCTCGCCGCCCTTCTGCCCCCGCCGCGCCGGGAGCCCGTGCTGCTCGCCGACCGCGCCGACGGCACGGTGGTTCGCGCCGGGGGAGCGGTGGCGAAGGCCCACGCACCCGACGTGGACCCGGCCGCGCTCGCCCTACGGCTGCGGGTCGCCGCCGACCCCGCCCTGCGCGGCGTCCTGCTGCCTCCGCTGCGCCCCGAACCGGCCGGCCTGCTCCACGACGGGCGTCCGGCCACGGCCTGGCCGTACGGCGTCCCCGTCGACCCGGCCGATCCGGAGGCGGCGCCGTGGGAGGAGGCCGGGACGCTCCTCGCCCGGCTGCACACCGCGCCGCACGACGAGATCGCCCGCCGCAACGGCCCGCTGCCGCCCATGCGCGGCCCCCTCAAGGCCGCGGCCGCCGTGAGACGGATGCGTCGCGCCGCCCAGGCGGCTCCCGACGCGCCCGCGGCTCCCGACGCTCCCGTCGGCGGGACGACGGGTCGTGCCGCACCGGAGGATGCGCACGCCTCGCTGGACGCCGCGCGCCACGCGGTCGAAGGCGCCTGGGCGCGGTTGCCCGCCTGGTGCCGCGCGGAGGACGCGCCGCCCCCGGAGCGCCCCCGGGCGCTGTGCCACGGCGACTTCCACCTCGGTCAACTCGTCCGCCACCCCCCGCCGGAGGGCCGGTGGCAGCTCATCGACATCGACGACCTCGGACTCGGAGACCCCGCCTGGGACCTGGCACGGCCCGCCGCCTGGTTCGCCGCCGGGCTGCTGCCGCCCGCCGCCTGGGAGCGGCTGCTCGTGGGCTACCTCGCCGTCCGCCGCCCGCCGGTGGACGACCTGTGGGACTGGCTCGACGAGCCCGCGCGGGCTCTCACGGTGCAGACCGCGGCGGTTGCCGTGGCCAAGGCGACACCGGAGGCGCGGACCCTCGACCCGGACGAGCGCGCGCTCGTCGAGGCTTGTTGCAGAATCGTCGAACTCCCCGGCCCCGCCCGGCCGTAGGCTTAAGGAGCCAGTGAAACGACAGGCGAGGAGTTGACGCAGACGATGCAGTGTCCCAAGTGTCGTGCGCCGATGCAGACCTACAACCGCAACGGCGTGCAGATCGAGCAGTGCAGCGGATGCCGGGGGATCTTCCTCGACTACGGGGAGCTCGAGGCGCTGAGCCGCTTCGAGTCGCAGTGGTCGGGCCAGGCGCCGCCGCCGGCGCCGCCCGCCGCCCCCGTACCGCAGTCCTACCCGGCCGCACCCGCCTGGGGCGCTCCGCACCACGGTCACCACGGCCACCGCGGCTTCGGCAGGATGCTCTTCTCCTCCTGACGCCCGGAACGACGTCAGCCCCCCGGCCGGAAGGCAGGGGGGCTGACGTGGCGCGTGGACGATACTGGGATTGAACCAGTGACCTCTTCCGTGTCAGGGAAGCGCTCTCCCGCTGAGCTAATCGTCCGGGACGTGCGTGCGCGATACTGGGATTGAACCAGTGACCTCTTCCGTGTCAGGGAAGCGCTCTCCCGCTGAGCTAATCGCGCGGGGCCGTGCCTCCCACCGCCCCGAGGGCGGTGGAGTGCGGGCCAGTGGACGATACTGGGATTGAACCAGTGACCTCTTCCGTGTCAGGGAAGCGCTCTCCCGCTGAGCTAATCGTCCGAGGTGGAGACGGGATTTGAACCCGTGTAGACGGCTTTGCAGGCCGTTGCCTCGCCTCTCGGCCACTCCACCATGGCGGGGACACAGGGCCCCCATCCGAGCGGACGACGAGATTCGAACTCGCGACCCTCACCTTGGCAAGGTGATGCTCTACCAGCTGAGCCACGTCCGCGTGGGTCTCCGCCGGGACGTGCGCCCGGAAGTCACCCGTCTCCGGCCCACTTCCGCGACCCGGCGACGTGTGAACTCTATCGGATTCCGGGCCAGGCTCAAATTCCGTTTGCGCAGCGTGGCCGCTCAGGCGGGCCTCCTACACTCGTACGCGTGCACGATCTGCCGCCTCTCGCCCGCTTCGGCGGTCTCCTCGCCACCGACCTGCGCGAGGTGACCGGTGACCCCGAGGCCCTCGACTCCCGGGGCTGGTGGGCCGTCGTCGCGGACTTCGAGGGCGGGCTGACCTGCGCCCGCTTCGGCGACGTCCGGCCCGATCCGGCCCGTTCCCGGCGCCCGCACGACGCCCGTTGGCGGGGGCCCGCCCCCGGCGACTGGACCAGCTCCCTGGACCGCGCCGGCTACACCGCGGGCGTCCGCCGCATCCGCGAGTACATCGCCGCCGGCGACGTCTACCAGGCCAACCTCTGCCGCGTCCTGACCGCCCCGCTCCCCGACCCGCGGCCCGAGGCATCCGACGTCGACGCCTTCGGCGCGCTGCTCGCCGCCGGCAACCCGGCGCCGTACGCGGGCACCGTCCGCCTCCCGGCCCACGGCGTCGAGGTCGCCACCGCCTCCCCGGAGCTCTACCTGCGGCGCGAGGGGGACACGGTCACCTCCGGCCCGATCAAGGGAACCGGCCGCACCTCCGCCGACCTGCTGGAGAAGGACCACGCGGAGAACGTGATGATCGTCGACCTGGTCCGCAACGATCTCGGCCGGGTCTGCGCCACCGGTTCGGTGACCGTCCCCGACCTGTGCGCGGTAGAAGCGCACCCCGGGCTCGTCCACCTGGTCTCCACCGTCCGCGGGCGGATCGCCGCCGCCGGTGACGGCCGCACCTGGGCCCGGCTCCTGGACGGCACCTTCCCGCCCGGCTCGGTCACCGGCGCCCCCAAGCGCAGCGCACTGGGCGTCATCCGCTCTCTGGAGACCGTGCCGCGCGGCCCGTACTGCGGCGGCGTCGGTTGGGTCGACGCCGACCGGGGGACGGGTGAACTCGCCGTCGGCATACGTACGTTCTGGATCGACCGCGCCCACCCGGCCGGGCCCGTGCTGCGCTTCGGCACCGGGGCCGGCATCACCTGGGACTCCGACCCGGAGCGGGAATGGGCGGAGACCGAGCTCAAGGCCTCCCGGCTGCTCGCGGTAGCGTCGGGGACAGACCCGGCGGAACCCGTACCGGGCAACCGGCAGGAGGAGAGGACCACCACGTGAGGATCTGGCTCGACGGCTCCCTGCGGGAGGTCGACGACGCACGCGTCTCCGTGTTCGACCACGGCCTGACCGTCGGCGACGGCGTCTTCGAGACGGTCAAGGCCACCGACGGCGTCCCCTTCGCCCTCACCCGCCACCTCGACCGGCTCGCCGTCTCCGCCCGCGGGATGGGCCTGCCCGCACCCGACCTGGACGAGGTCCGGCGTGCCTGCGCGGCCGTCCTCGACGGCAACCCGATGCCGCTCGGCCGCCTGCGCATCACCTACACCGGCGGACACTCGCCGCTCGGCTCCGACCGCGGCGACGCCGGCCCCACCCTGGTCGTCGCGCTCGGCGAGGCCGCACGCCGGCCGGACACCACGGCCGTCGTCACCGTCCCCTGGACGCGCAACGAGCACGGCGCCCTGGCCGGCCTCAAGACCACGTCCTACGGCGAGAACGTCATCGCCCTCGCCCGTGCCCGGCAGGACGGCGCCACCGAGGCGCTGTTCGCCAACACCGCAGGCCGGCTGTGCGAGGGGACCGGTTCCAACGTCTTCGTCGTCCTCGACGGCGAACTGCACACTCCGCCGCTGACCTCCGGCTGCCTGGCGGGCATCACCCGCGCCCTGGTCGCCGAGTGGTCCGGCGCCCGCGAGACCGACCTGCCGATGGACGTCCTGGACCGCGCCGACGAGATCTTCCTGACCTCCTCCCTGCGCGACGTGCAGGCCGTCCACCGCGTCGGTCCCCGCACCCTGGGCGACGCCCCCGGGCCGGTCACCGCCAAGGCCATGCGGCTCTTCGAGGAGCGCTCCGCCGCCGTCCCGGAGCCGTGAGCACGTGACCACCACCCTCCGCCCCGCAGGCCCGGAGGAGCCCGGCGACGACGCGTCCCCGGGCACCTTCCGCAGCCGCCGCTACGACATCTGCGTCAACGGGCGCCGGGTCGGCGGTCTCCACGTCACCGCGGCCGACGAGCACGGGCTCCGCACCGGCCGCATCGCCGCGATCGAGGTGGACGAGCCCGACCGGCACCGGGGCCGCGCGACCGTCGCCGCCCTGGCCGCCGAGGAACTCCTGCGCGGCTGGGGCTGCGTACGCCTCGCCGTCGCCGTCCCGGCCGCCGCACGGCCCGCACTGCGGCTGGCCGCGGCCCTCGGCTACACCGAGCGGGCTCGCCACCTGCTCACGGAGCTCCACCCGCACGGCCCGCCGGCCGTCCCGCCCGACGGCGTCCGCCTGCGGCCGATGACGGACGACCACTACCGGGATTGGAGCGCGCGCGACCTGGCCCAGCTCGCCGCCGCGCTGACCGCCGACGGCGCCGCACCGGAACGCGCCGCCCGGGACGCCGAACACGCCCAGCGCGCCCTGCTGCCGGACGGCCCCGCCACGCCGGGGATGTCCTTCCACCGGCTGCTGCACTCGGACACCGCGGTCGGAGTCCTCTGGCTGCGTCTCGACGGCGCGCCGCGCCCGGACGCCGACGCCTGGGTGTACGCGGTCGAGGTCGACCCGGAGCACCGCGGCCACGGCCACGGCCGCACCCTGATGCGGGCCGCCGAGGACGTGTGCCGCGAGGCGGGTGCGCGGGTGCTCGGCCTCAACGTGCACAGCGGCAACGCGCCGGCCCGCAGCCTGTACGCGTCCCTCGGCTACCGGCCCGTGGAACACCACCTGGCCAAGCCGCTGCTGTGACCGGCCGGAGCCGGGCCGGGCCTGTGACTCACGACCGGGCGCGTCCGAGGAGCCGGTCGGCGATCTCCTCGATGCGCTCCCGCAGGCCCTCCTGGCTCTTCCCGCCGTCCATCCGTTCACCGTCGATGACGTACGTCGGCGTGCCGGTGACGCCGATCGCCTGCCCCTCCGCCTGGTCGGCGTCCACCACCAGCAGGTGCCGGCCGTCCACCAGGGAGGTCGCGACCTCGTCGGGGTCCACCCCCACCTCGGCGGCGACCTCCAGCAGCAGCTCCTCGCCGCGCCGGCCCAGCTCCTCGGCACGCTCCAGCACCGCCGCCACGAACGTGTCGCCCCTGCCCTGCACGTAGGCCTCCTCCGCCGCCTGCGCCGCCGCAAAGGCGTGCTTGTGCTTCTCCAGCGGGAAGTGCCGCCACCTGATCTCCAGGGCGTCGCCGTACCGCTCGCGCAGGGCACGCAGATCGTCCTGGGCGCGGCGGCAGTCCGTGCACTGGAGCTCGCACCACACGTCGAGCACCGGGGGGATGGCGGGGGAGGAAGCGTTCATGGCGGACAGTCTCGCACCCCGCGGGCGGCGCCCCGGACCCTGACTTCCCCCGGATTCCGCTCCCGGCGTTCCCTGGAGGCATGGCCGCTCGGGCGGTCCGAGGTGCACGATGGAGACATGCTCACCACGACCGTGTGCGCCGCCCTCTCCGCGGCCGGCCTCGCCATCGCCCTCCTCACGGCCTACCGGCGCCGGTTCGCCGCCGCGACGCGCATCGCGGCATTCGCCCTGGTGCCGATCGGGCTTGCCATGGCGGGCCTGATCAGCCTCGCCGGGAAGGTGGGCCGGGCCGTCGGCGGCTGGGCGACCGACCTGGTGCTCGACCCGGAGGTCTGGGCCGGCTTCGGCGTGCTCGCCCTCGCGGTCGTCCTGTACGTGGTCGCCCGCGTCGCCGCCGGCCGGAGCTCCGGCCGGGAGCGGCGGCCGTCCCGCCGGGAGCGGCGCGCCGCGGCCCGCGCCGAGCGGAAGGGGCTCGGCACGGCGAGTGCCCCGCAGGCGTCCACCGGAGCGCTGGGCGCCGGGTCCGGCACCACAGCCGGCGCACAGGCGGCCGGCCGTGCGGCGGAGCCGGCCACGGCTTCCGGCGGAGCACGGGGCGGCCGTCCGGCGGGGGGCGAGGACGACTTCTCCGACATCGAGGCGATCCTGAAGAAGCACGGCATCTGACGAACCCGCCGCGGCACCGGGCGTGTTGACCGGCGCCGCGGGGGCCGTCTGCGTCATCATCGGCGCGAGATGCAGCGCACCCCGCACGCCCCTCCGGGCGACCTCAACGACCCGGGACGAGCCCTTGCGCCGGTCCCCGCCCCCGCCGCGACGCCGGTCCCCGTCCCGCCGTCCGCTGCGCTCCCCGTCCCGCGCGAGGCCGTCGGCCGGGAGCCGGGGGAGGAGCCGCGGGGCTGCCTCTTCGCGCTCTCCCAGCCGCCGCTGATGCTCTTCCTCGCCGTGATCGGCGCGCTGCTGGGCCTGTGCGGGGTGCACGACCTGCTGATCCTGTGACCGTGGTGGGGCCGGACGGCTTTCGGCGCCGTCCGGCGGGTCAGCCGGCGTCCGCGGACTCCCGCTGCCGCGCCCGGTACGCGGCCACGTGCAGCCGGTTCCCGCAGGTACGGCTGTCGCAGTAGCGGCGGGAGCGGTTGCGGGAGAGATCGATGAAGGCCCGCCCGCAGTCCGGGGCCTCGCACCGCCGCAGCCGCTCCCGCTCTCCGGCGACGAGGATGAACGCCAGCGCCATCCCGCCGTCCGCGGCAAGGTGGTCCGCCACGGAGGCGCCGGGCGCGAAGTAGTGCACGTGCCAGTCGTAGCCGTCGTGGTCGGTGAGCTGCGGCGTCGTGCCGGCCTCCGCGACCAGGGCGTTGATCAGCTTCGAGGCAGTGCGGGCGTCGGGCGCAGCGAAGACGCCGGCGAAGCGGTCCCGCACCGAGCGGACCGCCGCGAGGTCGTCCTCTCCGAGCGTGCCGACGTCGCTGACCGCGTTGCGGTCCACGTATGCGCGCAGTTCCTCGACGGAGAGCAGACCGTCGGGCGTGTCACCGTCCGGCGCGGTGTTGAGCAGGTCGACGACGTCGTCGAGTGCGCACCGGGTGTCGTGGTTGATCTGCACCGTCGCTCCTGGCCTTCGGCGGGTGTCCGATGCCGCCCGAGCCTAGCCGCTGCCGGCACGCGACGGCGCCGCCTCCGCGCGGTGCGCGCGGCGGCGGCGCCGTCGGGCCGGATCCGGCCACCGGCCACCGCAGCCGTCGCCCCGAGTCGGACGGCTGCGGCGGACCGGCGGAGTCTCAGCTCTCCGCGAGGATGTGCGAGAGCTCGGTGTCCAGGTCGAAGTGGCGGTGCTCCGTGCCGGGCGGCACAGCGGTGTCGGTCCGTTTGAGAAACGACTCGAGCGCCCGGGCGGGCGCTTCGAGCAGGGCTTCTCCCTCCGGGGAGCTGAGGGCGATGCAGACGACTCCCTGACCGTGGCTGCGGGACGGCCAGACGCGGACGTCACCGGTGCCCGTGGGCCGGTGCAGGCCCTCGGCCAGGAGGTCGCGGGCGAAGACCCACTCGACGGTCTCCTCCGCGCCGGTGTGGAAGGTGGCGTGCACGGCGTAGGGATCGGCCGTGTCGTACCGCAGGCCCGCGGGTACAGGCAGTGAGGACTCGCTCGAAACAACGAGGCGCAGGTGCAGCTCGCAGCTGACCGTGGTGTTCATAAGCGCCAGGGCCTTTCGCTCAGTGTGCGCTCGGGGGTTCGCACGTCGGCGCAATCGACATGCCACCTACCGGCCGGTTGTAAACCCCTCTGACCGATTTGTAAGGCTTGAGGTCGTTCGCGTGGCCGATCGGCATTTTCCTCGTACGTCCATTCGGGTGACGTGTGGGTGAGCGGCGTCCGGTAGGTTGGCGCCCCTGCATGGGGAGCAGGATGCCGGGCCCGGGTCCGGGTCCGGGGCGAGGATCGAGCGGCCGCTGGGCTCCCGTGCCCCCCCGCTTCGTCCGCGAGCGGCGCCCGCTCCACCTGAGCTGGCAGGTCGGAGTCTTCCTGGTCGGCCTGGCCGTGGTGATCGCCGGAGCCGTCATGCTGGTGGTTCCGGGGCCCGGGCTGGCTCACCGTCTTCGCGGGCATGGCCATCTGGGCGACCGAGTTCGTCTGGGCCCGGCTGGTGATGCGCTGGACCCGGAGGAAGCTCCACGAGGGCAGGGAGTGGCTCAAGCGCCGCCGGGCGGCACGTGCGGCTCGCACGCGGTCATGAGCACCCCCTGACATGCGGTAATGTGGGCGCCGCACCCGGGCGATTAGCTCAGCGGGAGAGCGCTTCGTTCACACCGAAGAGGTCACTGGTTCGAACCCAGTATCGCCCACAGTGGAGGCCGGGTGGCCGGAATGGAAGGTTCCGGCCACCCGGCCTTTCTCTGCCGTCTCCACGTCCCGGAGGGCGCCGTGACGAGACCCTGGCACCGCTTCCGTTTCCGCAGCTCCTGGCGCCGCATGCCGGGCCCGCCCGCCCGGGTCTACGCCGAGCTGCAGCGGGTCGAGGACTACCCGGCCTGGTGGCCGCAGACCCGGGCGGCGTCACCGGCGGTCGCGGCGCGTGACGGGGAGACGGCCGAGATCCGCCTGCGCTCCTTCCTGCCGCTGGAGCACCGGGTCACGCTGCGGGCCGGCCGACGGGAGCCGCGCCCGCCCGGACCCGGCGGCGGTGACCTTTCCGTGGTCATGGACGGGGACCTGCGGGGCTGGGTCCGGTGTACGGTGCGCGCCGATTCCGGCGGGGGGAGCCGCGTGGACTTCGAGCAGTACACCGAGGTGGCGACGCCCCTGCTGCGGCTCGTCGCGCTGCCCGCCCGCCCCCTGCTGCGCGCCAACCACGCATGGATGATGCGCGCCGGACGCCGTGGACTCACCGCCCGGCTAAGGGGTTTGGACGAAGGGTGACCAGCGGGGTATGGTGCTGCTCGTGCCGGACGCCGGAGCACCTCCGGGCCGCACTTCGAGGGGCGATTAGCTCAGTGGGAGAGCGCTTCGTTCACACCGAAGAGGTCACTGGTTCGAACCCAGTATCGCCCACCCTCAGCCGAAGGCCGGTCCCGTTGTCCGACGGGCCGGCCTTCTCGCGTACCGGGACCGCGTACGGCGCCCGGCGGGGTCCTGTGGGGCTTTCGCAGTGCGCCCCCGGCGCTCGGTACGATTCCCGCGGCGGCCGGTGAGCGTTCCGGCGCCGTCACGTCGAGACATTCAGGAGAGACCGGTGACAGACGTCCGTGTGATCATCCGACGCGATTCCGAGCGGGAAGAACGCGTGGTGACCACGGGCACCACGGCCGCCGCGCTCTTCGAGGGCGACCGCACGGTCGTCGCCGCCCGCGTCGCCGGCGAGCTGCGCGACCTGACTCACCCCCTCGCCGACGGTGACGAGGTCGAGCCGGTCCTCCTCGGCAGCGACGACGGACTGGACATCCTCCGGCACTCCACCGCGCACGTCATGGCTCAGGCGGTCCAGGAGCTCTTCCCGGAGGCCAAGCTGGGCATCGGCCCGCCCATCAAGGACGGCTTCTACTACGACTTCGACGTCGACCAGCCGTTCCACCCCGACGACCTCAAGCGCATCGAGAAGAAGATGCAGGAGATCGTCAAGCGCGGCCAGCGCTTCTCCCGCCGCGTCACCACCGACGACGACGCCCGCGAGGAGCTGGCCGGCGAGCCGTACAAGCTGGAGCTGATCGGCCTCAAGGGCGCCGCCGCGGACGCCGCCGAGGGCGCCTCCGCCGAAGTCGGCTCCGGCGAGCTGACCATCTACGACAACCTCGACGCCAAGACCGGCGAGCTGTGCTGGAAGGACCTCTGCCGCGGTCCGCACCTGCCCACCACCCGCCTGATCCCCGCCTTCAAGCTGATGCGCAGCGCCGCTGCGTACTGGCGGGGCAGCGAGAAGAACAAGCAGCTCCAGCGCATCTACGGCACCGCCTGGCCCACGAAGGACGAACTCAAGGCCCACCTGGAGTTCCTTGCCGAGGCCGAGAAGCGCGACCACCGCAAACTGGGCGCCGAACTCGACCTGTTCTCCATCCCGGAGGAGCTGGGCAGCGGCCTCGCGGTCTTCCACCCCAAGGGCGGCATCGTCCGCCGCGTGATGGAGGACTACTCGCGCAGGCGGCACGAAGAGGCCGACTACGACTTCGTCAACACCCCGCACATCAGCAAGAAGGGTCTCTTCGAGACCTCCGGCCATCTGCCGAACTACGCCGAGTCGATGTTCCCGCCCATGGAGTTCGAGGGGCAGGACTACTACCTCAAGGCCATGAACTGCCCGATGCACAACCTGGTCTTCCGCTCCCGCGGACGGTCGTACCGGGAACTGCCGTTGCGCATGTTCGAGTTCGGCACGGTCTACCGGTACGAGAAGTCCGGCGTCGTGCACGGCCTCACCCGCGCCCGGGGCTTCACCCAGGACGACTCGCACATCTACTGCACCAAGGAGCAGATGGCCGACGAGCTGGACGGGCTGCTCACCTTCGTGCTGAACCTCCTGCGCGACTACGGCCTCACCGACTTCGAGCTGGAGCTGTCCACCCGCGACGAGTCGGACAAGTTCATGGGCGAGCCGGCGGAGTGGGAGGAGGCCACCGAGGCGCTCCGCCAGGCCGCCGACAAGCAGGGGCTGCCGCTCGTCCCGGACCCCGGAGGCGCCGCCTACTACGGGCCGAAGATCTCGGTGCAGGCCAAGGACGCCATCGGCCGGAGCTGGCAGATGTCCACCATCCAGGTCGACTTCCAGCAGCCCAAGAGGTTCGAGCTGGAGTACACCGCTGCCGACGGCTCCCGGCAGACGCCGGTGATGATCCACCGTGCCCTGTTCGGCTCGATCGAGCGGTTCTTCGCCGTCCTGCTGGAGCACTACGCCGGTGCCTTCCCGGCCTGGCTCGCCCCCGTCCAGGCCACCGGCATCCCCATCGGCGACACCCACGTCCCGTACCTGGAGGCCTTCGCCGCCGAGGCCAAGCGGCAGGGGCTCCGGGTCGAGGTCGACAGCTCCTCCGACCGGATGCAGAAGAAGATCCGCAACGCGCAGAAGTCGAAGGTCCCCTTCATGATCATCGCCGGCGACGACGACGTCGCCGCCGGCGCCGTCAGCTTCCGCTACCGCGACGGTTCGCAGAAGAACGGCGTGGCCCGCGAGGACGCCCTCGCCGAGCTGCGCGCCGCGGTGGAGCAGCGGGCCTGACCGCAGCGCACCGGCACGCGTGCCGGGCACACGCGCCGAGCACCGTGAGGGCCCTGGGGCATTCCCCCGGGGCCCTCGCCATATGCTGGCACCCATGAGCAGCGAGCAGCCCGAGCAGCAGATCGGAGTGGGCGCGCCGGACGCGTTCCAGCGCATGTGGACCCCGCACCGCATGGCCTACATCCAGGGGGAGAACAAGCCCAGCGGGCCGGGCTCCGGGGACGGCTGCCCGTTCTGCTCGATCCCCTCCAAGAGCGACGAGGACGGGCTGATCGTCGCCCGCGGCGAGCAGGTCTACGCCGTCCTCAACCTGTACCCGTACAACGGCGGTCACCTGATGACCGTCCCCTACCGGCACGTCGCGGACTACACCGGACTCGACCGTGAGGAGACCGCCGAACTCGCCGAGTTCACCAAGCGGGCGATGACCACGCTGCGGAAGGTGTCCGGCGCGCACGGCTTCAACATCGGCATGAACCAGGGATCCGTCGCAGGCGCGGGGATCGCCGCGCACCTGCACCAGCACCTGGTGCCGCGCTGGGGCGGCGACACCAACTTCATGCCGGTCGTCGGCCACACCCGCATCCTGCCGCAGCTCCTCGCCGACACCCGGCGGTTGCTCGCGGAGGCCTGGCCCGGGGCGTGACCACCGGGCGGGGCCCGCCTCCGACGGCCACGGCCCCCGCCCGCGCGCTCAGGCGTCGTAGACGTCCGCGTGCCTGGGCTCCACGCCCTGCACCAGGCCGCTGAGGACGTCCGAGCGGGTGCCGAACTGCTGCGTCGCGCAGCCCTTCTCCTCGAGCAGGCGGATCGTCGCCGCGTGCACCGCCCGCAGTACGGGGGTCGCCGCACGCAGCGCGTCGTCCGCCATGAAGCGGTGCCGCCACGGCTTGTCCGCCCAGGTGTGGCGCAGCCCGAACGGCTCCGGCAGCGTGAGCTTGCCGCCGAGGAAGTCCAGCAGCGGCGGGTACCAGGTGAACGGAGCGCGCGCGGCCAGGCGCACCACCTCCTTCGTCTCCACCAGCGGCAGGGTGACCTCCTTGGTCTCCCAGAAGCGCACGCTCTTGGAGACCTCCTTGGTCCGCGCCTTCGGCTTGGTGGTGAACAGCGGGTGCACGGGCCCGAGGGCGTGGCCGGTCACCTCGATCCGCAACGTGTGGTGCAGCATCGTCACCGTGATCAGCATGGTGATCACCAACTGGCCGTCCCAGAGCACGAACTGCACGCCCAGGTAGTGCCGGTCGCCGCTGCCGAACTGCTGCTGGTCGCAGATCCGCTGGATCTCGAAGTCCTTGATGCGGAACGCCTCGACCTCCTGGCCCTCCCGGCGCTCCACCTCCGTGGCCTTCTCGCCGATGGGCGAGACGACCCAGTGCCGGATCGTCGGCGGGGGGAAGCCTCCGGTGTGCAGGGGGCTGCGCTCCAGCATCCGCAGCCGGTCCTGGATCGCGCGGACCACGTCCCAGCTGCGGAAGGGGTCGATGTCCTTGGCCGGGTCGGACGGCCGCAGCTCCTCCGCGAGCTGCCAGCTTCCCCAGCGGGTGCCCATGCCGAGGATCCCCTTGGGGCCGGCGTAGAAGACCAGGTTGCTGGCCTGCTCGGCGCTGAGCTTTTGCAGGGCCAGCCGGATGCGTTCGGCGCCGGCGTCACCCGGGGTGCGTGGCACCGCCTCGGGGATCTTCGCGCCCACGCCACCGCCGGAGAGCAGGCCCGCCCAGCGGCCCTGAAGGTCCTTGGCGTACCGCTCGCAGATCCGCTTGGCCCAGAGCCAGCCGAGCACCGGAGCCACCAGCATCACCCGCAGGTACAGCGCCCAGAACCCGTCCAGCGGCAGCCGGAGCAGGAAGACCACGGCGAGCACGCCCAGCGCGACCATCGCCGCCACGCCGAACGCGCCGACCCGCTTGTTCTGCGCCCCGGCCAGGGACCGGCGCAGCTGGAACACCAGCAGCCACAGCAGCACGCCGGGCAGGAACAGCAGCCCGGACACCAGCATGACCACGGTCAGGTGGGCGTCCCGCTCCTTGCGGATGCGGGTGGCCGCCAGACAGTGCTCGACCACGACGGCCGGCTCGCTGCCGAACGACTGGATGATCGCCTTCCGCGCGCCCCCGAGCAGCCGGGTCTGCACCGCCCGGGAGAACGCCTCGCCCAGGTTGGGTTCGAAGAGCGACAGCTTCGGCGGCTTCACCTTGGTGTCCGGGTTGGCCGCCAGCAGGTCCTTGACATCCCGGTCCCGATAGGCGGCCGAGGCCAGCGCATGCGTGGCGACCGTACCGCCGGAGGAGCCGGTGAGAGGGATCTCCGCCCCGGGGGAGAAGTCGTACCCCGTCGCGCTGGTGCTCTCGCTGCGGTCGTCGAAGCCCGCCACCGTGCCCCCACCCTTGCCGTGTGCTGAAGCGTGCCGGCTCCCGCCGTTCTACCCGGCGCCGGGGCCGTCACACCTGATGTCCGGTCAGCACCCCAGCGTACGGGCTGGGTCGGGGGCGGCGAAGCGGAAACCGTACGGATTCAGCCCTCGTTCGTCTGCTCGGACCGGACGCGGTCGGCGACCTGCTGGGGCATCGGCTCGTGCCGGACGTAGGTGCGGGCGAACCGTCCCGTCCCGTGCGACAGGGACCGCAGGTCCACCGCGTACCGGCCGATCTCGACCTCCGGCGCCTCTGCCCGCACCAGCGTGTGGCCGCCGGCGATCTGCTCGGTGCCCATCACCCGGCCCCGCCGTCCGGACAGGTCGCTCATCACCTGGCCCACGTAGTCGTCGGCGACCACCACGCGCAGCTCGAAGACGGGCTCCAGCAGGTGGATGCGCCCCGCCCCGGCGCACTCGCGCAGCGCCAGGGCGCCCGCCGTCTGGAACGCCGCGTCGGAGGAGTCCACCGAGTGCGCCTTGCCGTCCAGCAGCGTCACCCGCACGTCCACCAGCGGGTATCCGGCCGTGACGCCGCGCGCGGCCTGCGCCCGTACGCCCTTCTCCACCGACGGGATGAACTGCCGCGGCACCGCGCCGCCCACCACCTTGTCGACGAACTCGATGCCCGAACCGCCGGGCAGCGGCTCGACCGTGATCGCGCAGACCGCGAACTGCCCGTGCCCGCCCGACTGCTTCACATGCCGCCCCCGGCCCTCCGACGGCTCCGCGAAGGTCTCCCGCAGCGCCACCCGGTAGGGCACCGCGTCGACCTGCACCCCGTAGCGGGTCCGCAGCCGCTCCAGCGCCACGTCCCGGTGCGCCTCGCCCAGGCACCACAGCACGACCTGGCGGGTGTCCGGATTCTGCTCCAGCCGCATCGTCGGGTCCTCGGCGACCAGCCGGGCCAGACCCTGCGACAGCTTGTCCTCGTCCGGCTTGCTGTGCGCCACCACGGCCACCGGCAGCAGCGGGTCGGGCATCACCCACGGCTCCATCAGCAGCGGGTCGCCCTTCGCCGAGAGGGTGTCGCCCGTCTCGGCGCGGGTCAGCTTCGCCACGCAGGCCAGGTCGCCGGCGATCGCGTGGCTCAGCCCGCGCTGCTGCTTGCCGAACGGCGCGGACAACGCGCCCACGCGCTCGTCGACGTCGTGGTCCTCGTGCCCCCGGTCCTCCAGGCCGTGCCCGCTCACGTGCACCGTCTCGTCCGGCCGCAGCGTCCCGGAGAACACCCGCACCAGTGACAGCCGGCCCACGTACGGGTCGGAGGAGGTCTTGACCACCTCGGCAGCCAGCGGGCCGTCGGGGTCGCAGGTCAGCGGGGGGCGCGGGGCGCCGTCCGGCGACGTCACGGCCGGCACCGGGTGCTCCTCGGGCGTCGGGAAGCCGCCGGTGACCAGCTCCAGCAGCTCCAGCGTGCCCAGCCCCTGCCGTCCGCCGTCGGCCGCGGGCGCCGCCGCCAGCACGGGATGGAAGGTGCCGCGGGCCACGGCCTTCTCCAGGTCCGCGACGAGCGTCTTGACGTCGACCTGCTCGCCGCCCAGGTACCGGTCCATGAGGGACTCGTCCTCGCTCTCCGCGATGATGCCCTCGATCAGCCGGTTCCGCGCCTCGGCGATCAGCGGCAGGTGCTCCGCGTCCGGCTCCCGGTCGGTCCGTTCACCGGAGGAGTAGTCGAAGATCCGCTGCGACAGGAGGCCGATCAGACCCGCCACCGGAGCGTGGCCGTCATGTCCCTCCTCCCCGTGCAGCGGCAGATACAGCGGCAGCACCGCGTCCGGGTCGTCACCGCCGAAGACGCGCCGGCAGACGGCGACCATCTCGTCGAAATCGGCCCTCGCCGCGTCCAGATGGGTGACGACGAGGGCGCGCGGCATCCCCACCGCGGCGCACTCCTCCCACACCATGCGGGTCGACCCGTCCACGCCGTCCGCCGCCGAGACCACGAAGAGGGCCGCGTCCGCCGCACGCAGACCGGCCCTCAGCTCCCCGACGAAGTCCGCGTAGCCGGGGGTGTCCAGCAGGTTGACGCGGATCCCGTCCCACTCCACGGGCACCAGCGACAGCTGTACGGACCGCTGCTGCCGGTGCTCGATCTCGTCGTGGTCGGAGACGGTGCCCCCGTCCTCGACCCTGCCCGGCCGTTTCACCGCGCCCGTGGCCTGGGCCAGCGCCTCGACCAGCGTCGTCTTGCCGGAGCCGCTGTGGCCGACCAGGACCACGTTCCTCAGGGAGGAGGGCCGGTCGGCCGCCGTCGCCCTGCCGGCGGCCCCGGGGTGTGTGCTCGCCTTGTCGCCCATGTGTCCCGCCTTCCGGTCGACACCTGCCGGCTACCTGTCCGCGCCCGGGCCCCGCGCGAGATGCGCGGAAATTCCAGCTTTCCACCGGTACCGGTGCGCGTCCATATGTCGCACGCCGCACCCCGTGTCCGCGCGGTCACCGGGCACCGGGACCCGGGCCGGGAGCACTGGCTACGATGGGCGCCCGGGGGCGTCTCGGCCGCCCGGTCACGCTTCGAACCTTCGGGAAGGCCATGCTGAACACGTACGCGCGTGCTTTCTTCACGCGTGTTCTCACACCGTTCGCCGCTCTCCTGCTGCGCCTGGGTGTCAGCCCCGACGCGGTGACCCTGGTCGGGACGGGCGGGGTGATGGCGGGAGCGCTGGTCTTCTACCCGCAGGGCGAGTTCTTCTGGGGCACCGTCGTCATCACCCTCTTCGTCTTCTCCGACCTGGTGGACGGCAACATGGCGCGCCAGCTCGGGCGGGCGAGCCGGTGGGGAGCCTTCCTCGACTCCACGCTCGACCGCGTCGCCGACGCCGCCATCTTCGGCGGGCTCGCGCTCTGGTACGCGGGCGGCGGCAACGACCTGACGCTCTGCGCGGTCAGCCTCTTCTGCCTGGCCAGCGGCCAGGTGGTCTCCTACACCAAGGCCCGCGGCGAGAGCATCGGCCTGCCGGTCGCCGTGAACGGCCTGGTGGAACGCGCCGAGCGGCTGGTGATCTCCCTCGTCGCGGCCGGCTTCGCCGGGCTGGAGACCTTCGGAGTGCCCTACATCGAGTGGCTGCTGCCGATCGCCCTGTGGGTGGTGGCCGTGGGCTCCCTGGTGACCCTCGGCCAGCGTGTGGTGACGGTGCGCCGGGAGGCCGCGGAGGCCGACGTGGCGGCGCGGCCGGGCGGGACCTCCCCGCAGCGCGGGAACTCCTCCTCCCCGCAGGGAGAGGCCTGATGAGCGGCCTCGGCGGGCGCGTCACGGACGCGCTGTACGGGGCCGGCTGGAGCGGCGTGAAGCGCCTGCCCGAGCCGGCCGCGAACGCACTGGGCCGCCGCATCGCCGACACCGCCTGGCAGCGCCGGGGCAAGGGCGTGCTGCAGCTGGAACGCAACCTCGCGCGCGTCGTGCCCGACGCCCCGCCGGAGCGGCTGCGCGCGCTGTCGCAGGCCGGCATGCGCTCGTACCTGCGGTACTGGATGGAGTCCTTCCGCCTGCCCGCCTGGAGCCCGGAGCGGGTGCGGGACTCCTTCGTGCCGGACGACGTCCACCACCTCACCGACGGCATCGCCTCCGACCGCGGGGTCGTGCTCGCCCTGCCCCACCTGGCCAACTGGGACCTGGCGGGCGCGTGGGTCACCACCCATCTCGGCACGCCCTTCACCACCGTCGCCGAACGCCTCCGCCCCGAGTCGCTGTACGACCGGTTCGTCGCCTACCGGGAGAGCCTCGGCATGGAGGTCCTGGCCCACCAGGGTGCCGAGGCGTTCGGCACCCTGGCACGCCGTCTCCGGGCCGGCGGTCTGGTCTGCCTGGTCGCCGACCGCGACCTGTCCGCCTCCGGGGTCGAGGTCACGTTCTTCGGCGAGGCGGCACGCATGCCCGCCGGTCCCGCCATGCTCGCGCTCCAGACGAACTCCCTGCTGCTCCCCGTCACCCTCTGGTACGACGACACGCCCGTGCTGCGCGGCCGCGTCCACGCACCGCTCGAACCGCCCGCCACCGGAACCCGCCGGGAGAAGGCGCAGGCCATGACGCAGGCCATGGCGGACGCGTTCACCCACGGGATCGCCGCTCACCCGCAGGACTGGCACATGCTGCAACGGCTGTGGACCGCCGACCTGCCACCCCGCCCGGAACCCCCGACGGAGCCGGATGCCGAGCCGGCGGGCGCCGGGCCTGCGCGCAGGAAGACCACGGGTACGGGGACGGAGGAGCGCCGGTGAGGATCGGCATCGTCTGCCCCTACTCCTGGGACGTCCCCGGCGGAGTCCAGTTCCACATCCGCGACCTCGCCGAACACCTGCTGCGCCGCGGCCACCAGGTGTCCGTGCTCGCCCCGTCCGACGACGACACGCCGCTGCCGCCCTACGTGGTGTCCGCCGGCCGCGCCGTGCCCGTGCCGTACAACGGCTCGGTGGCCCGGCTCAACTTCGGCTTCCTCTCCGCGGCCCGCGTCCGGCGCTGGGTGCATGACGGCGACTTCGACGTGCTCCACATCCACGAGCCCGCCACCCCGTCGCTCGCGCTGCTGACCTGCTGGGCGGCGCAGGGCCCCATCGTGGCCACCTTCCACACCTCCAACCCGCGCTCCCGCGCCATGATCGCCGCGTACCCGATCCTCCAGCCCGCGCTGGAGAAGATCAGCGCCCGCATCGCCGTCAGCGAGTACGCCCGGCGCACCCTCGTCGAGCACCTGGGCGGCGACGCGGTCGTCATCCCCAACGGGGTGGACGTCGGCTTCTTCGCCCGCGCCGAACCCGAGCCCGCGTGGCAGGGCGGCACGATCGGCTTCATCGGCCGGATCGACGAACCCCGCAAGGGCCTTCCGGTACTGATGAGGGCACTGCCCCGCATTCTGAAGGAACTCCCCGGCACCCGCGTGCTCATCGCCGGACGCGGCGACACCGACGAGGCCCTCGAACACCTGCCGGACGAAGGACTGCGCGACCGCGTGGAGTTCCTCGGCATGGTGAGCGACGAGGACAAGGCGAGGCTGCTGCGCAGCGTCGATCTGTACGTCGCGCCCAACACCGGCGGCGAGTCGTTCGGCATCATCCTCGTCGAAGCCCTGTCCGCCTCCGCGCCGGTGCTCGCGAGCGACCTGGACGCCTTCGCCCAGGTGCTCGACGGGGGAGAGGCCGGCGCACTCTTCCCCGCCGGCGACGCCGACGCCCTCGCCGCCGAAGCGGTACGGCTGCTGGGCGACCGCGAACGGCTCGCGGAGCTGCGCGCGCGCGGTGAACGCCACGTCCGCCGCTTCGACTGGGACACCGTCGGCGCGGACATCCTCGCCGTCTACGAGACGGTCGCCGACGGCGCCGCCTCCGTCGCCCCCGACGAACGCACCGGCCTGCGCGCCCGGTTCGGCCTGGCCAGGGACTGATGCCGTGATGCCCGCACTCGCCACCCTGCTCTGGACCGTCGTCGCCCTGGCCCTCGTCGGCATCTACCTCAGCTGGACCGCCGGACGGCTGGACCGCCTGCACGCCCGCATCGACGCAGCGAAAGCGGCGCTGGACGCCCAGTTGCTGCGCCGGGCCTCGGTCGCGCAGGAACTCGCCACCGCCGGCGTCCTGGACCCGGCGGCCTCCATCGTGCTCTACCAGGCGGCCCACGACGCCCGGCAGGCCGAGGAGGACCACCGGGAGGTCGCGGAGAGCGAGCTGAGCCAGGCCTTGCGCGCCGTCTTCGCCGACCGCGCCCAGATCGACGCAGTCCGGGAGGCGCCGGGCGGCGAGGAGTCCGCCGCCGAACTCGTCGCCGCGGTGCGGAGGGTGCCGATGGCCCGCCGCTTCCACAACGACGCGGTCCGGGCCGCGCGGGCCCTGCGCCGTCACCGCAAGGTCCGCTGGCTGCGGCTGGCGGGCCACGCCCCCTTCCCGCTGGCCTTCGAGATGGACGACGAGCCGCCGCCCGCCCTCACCGCCCGCGCCGACGACGCGGCGTGACCTGACATCCCTGGTGGCCGCCGAGCGTGCCCGCCCGCCCCGGCAGGCCACCGCCTCGGATTGGCCCTTTCCCCCCGACGCCCGATCGGAGAGTGTGAGACGGCGGGCCTACCATGGTCCGGTCGCACTTTTACCGTCGAGTGAGGTCACCACCGTGTCGAGCACGTCTTCCGCCACGTCCGCCGCCAGCCCGTCGCCCGAGACCGGCACCGCCCGCGTCAAGCGCGGCATGGCCGAGCAGCTCAAGGGCGGCGTGATCATGGACGTCGTCACGCCCGAGCAGGCCAAGATCGCCGAGGACGCCGGCGCCGTCGCCGTCATGGCGCTGGAGCGCGTCCCCGCCGACATCCGCAAGGACGGCGGGGTGGCCCGCATGTCCGACCCGGACATGATCGACGGCATCATCGAGGCCGTCTCCATCCCGGTCATGGCCAAGTCCCGCATCGGCCACGTCGTCGAGGCGCAGATCCTCCAGGCCCTCGGCGTCGATTACATCGACGAGTCCGAGGTCCTCACCCCGGCCGACGAGGTCAACCACAGCGACAAGTTCGCCTTCACCACCCCGTTCGTCTGCGGCGCCACCAACCTGGGCGAGGCGCTGCGCCGCATCGCCGAGGGCGCGGCCATGATCCGCTCCAAGGGTGAGGCCGGCACCGGCAACGTCGTCGAGGCCGTGCGGCACATGCGTCAGATCCGCGGCGAGATCGGCCGGCTGAAGGCCCTGGACAACAACGAGCTGTACGCCGCCGCCAAGGAGCTGCGCGCCCCGTACGAGCTGGTCGAGGAGGTCGCCGCGCTGGGCAAGCTGCCGGTCGTCCTCTTCTCCGCCGGCGGCGTGGCCACCCCGGCGGACGCCGCGCTGATGCGCCAGCTCGGCGCCGAGGGCGTCTTCGTCGGCTCCGGCATCTTCAAGTCCGGCGACCCGGCCAAGCGCGCCGCCGCCATCGTGAAGGCCACCACCTTCTACGACGACCCGAAGATCATCGCGGACGCCTCCCGCGGTCTGGGCGAGGCCATGGTCGGCATCAACTGCGACACCCTCCCCGAGAGCGAGCGGTACGCGTCCCGCGGCTGGTGAAGCCCTCCCGCGCGGTGGTCCGGGTCCCCGGACCACCGCGCGCGGTACTTCCCTAGAGTCCTGAAGAGGTAACGACACGTGAGCTCACCCGTCATCGGAGTCCTCGCCCTGCAGGGGGACGTGCGCGAGCACCTCGCCGCCCTCGCCGGCGCGGGAGCCGAGGCCGTGCAGGTACGGCGCCCCGAGGAACTCGCGCGCGTCGACGGCCTGGTGCTGCCCGGCGGCGAATCCACCACCATGTCCAAGCTGGCGCACGCCTTCAACCTCATGGAGCCGCTGCGCGCCCGCGTCCGCGCGGGCATGCCCGCCTACGGCTCCTGCGCCGGTATGATCATGCTCGCGGACAAGATCCTCGACCCGCGGTCCGGGCAGGAGACGGTCGGTGGCATCGACATGATCGTGCGCCGCAACGCCTTCGGCCGGCAGAACGAGTCCTTCGAGGCGGCCCTGGACGTCGCGGGCGTCCCCGGCGGCCCCGTCGAGGCGGTGTTCATCCGGGCGCCCTGGGTGGAGTCCACCGGTGCGCAGGTCGAGATCCTCGCCCGCTACGAGGAGCACGCGGTGGCCGTGCGCCAGGGGAACCTGCTCGCCACCTCGTTCCACCCCGAACTCACCGGCGACCACCGCGTGCACGAGGCCTTCGCCGACCTCGTGCGGACCGCCCGGTGACCGCAGGACGGTAGGATCCCGGAACACGTTGTTGTTGGAGACTGTGAAGGAGCAAGGCTGTGTCCGGCCACTCTAAGTGGGCAACCACCAAGCACAAGAAGGCCGTGATCGATGCCAAGCGCGGCAAGCTCTTCGCCAAGCTGATCAAGAACATCGAGGTCGCCGCGCGGATGGGCGGCGCCGACATCGACGGCAACCCCACGCTGTACGACGCGATCCAGAAGGCGAAGAAGAGCTCCGTCCCCAACAAGAACATCGACAGCGCGGTCAAGCGCGGCGCCGGCCTCGAGGCGGGCGGCGCCGACTACGAGACGATCATGTACGAGGGCTACGGCCCCAACGGCGTGGCCGTGCTCATCGAGTGCCTGACCGACAACCGCAACCGCGCTGCCTCCGACGTGCGCGTCGCGATGACCCGCAACGGCGGTTCGATGGCCGACCCCGGCTCGGTCTCCTACCTCTTCAACCGCAAGGGTGTCGTGATCGTCCCCAAGGCCGAGCTGTCCGAGGACGACGTGCTCGCGGCCGTTCTCGACGCGGGTGCCGAGGAGGTCAACGACCTCGGTGAGAACTTCGAGGTCATCAGCGAGGCCACGGACCTCGTCGCGGTGCGCACCGCCCTGGTGGACGCCGGCATCGACTACGAGTCGGCCGACCAGAACTTCCTCCCCAGCGTGCAGGTCGAGCTGGACGAGGAGGGCGCCCGCAAGATCTTCAAGCTGATCGACGCCCTGGAGGACAGCGACGACGTGCAGAACGTCTTCGCCAACTTCGACGTCGACGACGACACGATGGCCAAGGTCGACGCCTGACCCCCGGCGCCCGGCACGTGTTGCCCGACGTCCCGACGGGGCCGCGCGGCGGCACTCGGGCATCCCGTGTGCGCCCCTTCTCCGCGCGGCCCGTCGGCGTTGTCGGTCCCGGCCGATAACCTGCCGTCACGGCCAGGTCGAGCGGGGAAGGGGAGACGCAGGTGCGTGTGCTGGGGGTGGACCCGGGACTGACCCGCTGCGGTCTCGGCGTGGTGGAGGGAAGCGCCGGGCGCCCGCTGCGGATGGCCGCTGTCGGCGTCGTCCGTACCCTCGCGAACGCGCCCGTCGCCGAGCGCCTGGTCCTCGTCGAGCGCGGCATGGAGGAGTGGCTGGACGCACACCGGCCCGACGTCGTCGCCGTCGAACGGGTCTTCAGCCAGCACAACGTGAGCACGGTGATGGGCACCGCCCAGGCCAGCGCGGTCGCCATGCTCTGCGCCGCCCGGCGCGGCCTGCCCGTCGCCCTGCACACCCCCAGCGAGGTCAAGGCCGCTGTCACCGGCTCCGGTCGCGCGGGGAAGGACCAGGTCGGCGCGATGGTGACCCGCCTCCTGCGGCTGGACGCGCCGCCGAAGCCCGCCGACGCGGCGGACGCCCTGGCACTCGCCATCTGCCACATATGGCGGGCGCCCGCACTCGACCGTCTCCAGCAGGCCCGAGCCGCCGCCGTCTCCCGCGCGCCCCGCCGAAAGGCAGGGCGCGGACCGTCGAAAGGCCGCACCGCATGATCGCCTTCGTCTCCGGACCCGTGGCCGCCCTGGCGCCCGACTCCGCCGTCATCGAGGTGGGCGGCGTCGGTATGGCCGTCCAGTGCACCCCGGACACCCTCTCCGGGCTGCGCACGGGAGAAGCCGCACGGCTCGCGACGTCCCTCGTCGTCCGGGAGGACTCCCTCACCCTCTACGGCTTCGCCGACGACGACGAACGGCAGGTCTTCGAACTGCTGCAGACCGCCAGCGGCGTCGGTCCCCGGCTCGCGCAGGCGATGCTCGCCGTCCACCGGCCCGACGCGCTGCGCACCGCCGTCGCCACGGGGGACGAGAAGGCGCTGACCGCCGTGCCCGGCATCGGCCGGAAGGGCGCCCAGAAGCTGCTGCTGGAACTCAAGGACCGGCTCGGCGAACCTCTCGGCACCGCAGCCCGCCCGTCCGGCCGCCGCGCCGCCGCCGGACCGCTTCCGTGGAGCGATCAGCTGCACGAGGCCCTCGTCGGTCTCGGATACGCCACCCGCGAGGCCGAGGACGCCGTCGAGGCCGTACGCCCGCAGGCGGAGGCAGCCGCCGCGGACGGCGGTACCCCCGCCGTGCCGCAGCTCCTCCGCGCCGCGCTGCAGACCCTGAACCGCGCACGCTGACGTGCCGCCGCCGCGCCGGTCCGCCGATCACCCCGAAACCCCGAACGTCCGAACGACTCCGAGGCACACGCGATGAACTGGGACGACGCCGAAGCCGCCGGCACCGACACCGACCCCGCCGGCCGCCTGGTGGGAGCCGACGCGGACGGCGAGGACTCCGCGGTGGAGGCCGCCCTGCGCCCCAAGGACCTGGCCGAGTTCGTCGGCCAGCCCAAGGTGCGCGAACAGCTGGACCTGATGCTCCGCGCCGCCCGGGCACGCGGCGCGGCGGCCGACCACGTGCTGCTCTCCGGCGCCCCCGGACTCGGCAAGACCACCCTCTCCATGATCATCGCAGCCGAGATGGGCGCCCCGATCCGCATCACCTCCGGGCCCGCCATCCAGCACGCCGGCGATCTCGCCTCGATCCTGTCCTCCCTCCAGGAGGGGGAGGTGCTCTTCCTCGACGAGATCCACCGGATGTCCCGGCCCGCCGAGGAGATGCTGTACATGGCCATGGAGGACTTCCGGGTCGACGTGATCGTCGGAAAGGGCCCCGGCGCCACCGCCATCCCACTCGAACTGCCGCCGTTCACCCTGGTCGGCGCCACCACCCGGGCCGGGCTGCTGCCCCCGCCGCTGCGCGACCGCTTCGGCTTCACCGCGCACATGGAGTTCTACGAGCCCGGCGAGCTCGAGCAGGTCGTCCACCGGTCCGCCCGGCTGTTGGACGTCACCACCGACCGCGACGGCGCCGTGGAGATCGCTGGCCGCTCCCGCGGCACCCCCCGCATCGCCAACCGCCTCCTGCGCCGGGTCCGCGACTACGCCCAGGTCCGGGCCGACGGGCGGATCACCCGCGAGATCGCCGCCCGCGCCCTGGAGGTCTACGAGGTGGACCAACGGGGCCTGGACCGCCTGGACCGCGCCGTGCTCTCCGCCCTGCTGAAGCTCTTCGGCGGCGGCCCGGTCGGCCTGTCCACCCTCGCCGTCGCCGTCGGCGAGGAGCGCGAGACCGTGGAGGAGGTCGCCGAGCCGTTCCTGGTGCGCGAGGGACTGCTCGCCCGCACGCCGCGGGGCCGCGTGGCGACGCCCGCCGCCTGGGCCCACCTGGGCCTCGCCGCGCCGCAGAACGCTCCGGGAGCAACCGGGCAGACCGGGCTCTTCGAAGCGTGATCGGATGGTGATGACCTGCATGGTCGCCGGACCCGGAACCCGAGTGCCATGCTTGACGTTGTTCCATCGGCGACAGCTCGCTTAGACTCCGCCGATGCCGTACCTCCGGGACGGCATACCCACCCCCGCACAGCAGGCCGCGCACAGGCGGTCGCAAGAAGGATTACCCGCCGTGAATGGACTCGTCACCCTCCTCCCCTTCATCGTGCTCATCGGGGTCATGTTCCTGATGACGCGCTCGGCGAAGAGGAAGCAGCAGCAGGCCGCCGCGATGCGCGACCAGATGGAGCCGGGCACCGGCGTGCGTACCATCGGCGGCTTGTACGCCACCGTCAAGGAGGTCCGCGAGGACACGGTCCTCCTCGAGGTCGCCCCCGGTCAGCACTCCCTCTTCGCCAAGAACGCGGTCGGCGCCGTCCTGGAGCCCGAGGAGTACGAGCGCATCGTGCACGGCGGCACCTCCGGCGACCTCAAGAGCGGCAGCGCCCCGGTCGTCCCCGACGACGCGTCCGAGCTGGCGGACGCCGACGAGCAGGCCGGGGACGGCAAGCTCGACCTCGGCAAGGACTCCGGGGCGAAGGCGGACGAGGACGCCGGGACCGACGCCAAGCGCGACGGCGACACCGACTCCAAGTAACACCCGCCGTCGCCGGGGCCGGGCCGTCGCGGCCGGGCCCCGGCGCGCGGGCTCGACCAGACCACTTCGCGCCTCGCGCCGCGGTCCCGGCACGGGCCGGGCCGGTGCGGGCGGCCGGACAGGAGAGACGACAAGGTGGCAGCACCGAAGAAGGGCCGCAGGTCCCCGGGCGCGCAGGGAAAGCCGGGGCGGTCCCTGGTCATTCTGCTGATCGCCGTCGTGGGCCTCACCGGGGGGATGTTCCTCTCCGGGACCACGACTCCGCGCCTGGGCATCGACCTGGCCGGAGGGACCAGCATCACGCTCACCGCGCGGGAACAGCAGGGCGCGGAGAACGCGATCACCCCGACGAGCATGAACACCGCCGTGGGCATCATCGAGCGGCGTGTGAACGGCCTCGGCGTCTCGGAAGCCGAAGTGCAGACCCAGGGCGGCAAGAACATCGTCGTCAACATCCCGGAGGGCACCGACGAGGAGCAGGCCCGGGAGCAGGTCGGCACCACCGCCCGGCTCAACTTCCGCCCGGTGCTCGCCGTGGCGCCCGGCACGAAGCCGGACGCCGGTCAGCCCAGCCCGTCTCCCTCCGCCGGCGACCCGGAGCAGTCCGGTGAGGAGGGCAAGCCCGGTGACGATCCCTCCCAGGGGGCCGAGGCGAGCCCGTCCGGTGAGCCCCAGGGCCGCGCGGTGACAGACGGCCTCACGGCCGACGACCCCTCCGGGTCTCCCAGCCCCTCCGGCGCCGCCGACCCCGAGCCCTCACCGAACGCACCGGCCCCGCCGGGCGGGGTACCGGCCGACGTGGCCGAGAAGCTGCAGAAGCTGGACTGCTCCACGGCGGAGAAGCGCGCCAAGGCCAACCGGGCCGCCGCCCAGGCCAAGCCCGGCGAGGCGAGCGTGAACTGCGGGGCCAAGGAGAAGGACCAGCCCCTGTTCAAGTACGCCCTCGGCCCGGTGGCGGTGAAGGGCAAGAACGTGGACGACGCCGGCGCCGTGTTCGACAGCCAGCAGGGCTCGGGCTGGATCGTCAACATGTCGTTCAACGGCAAGGGTCAGGACTCCTTCGCCGACATCACCGGCAAGCTCTCCAAGAACCCGCAGCCGCAGAACCAGTTCGCCATCGTGCTGGACGGCGAGGTCGTCTCCGCACCCAGCGTGCGGGAGCGGCTCGCCGGGGACGCCCAGATCTCGGGCAGCTTCACCCAGCAGTCCGCCGAGGACCTGGCGAACATCCTGTCCTACGGCGCTCTCCCGCTGACCTTCGAGGAGAGCAACGTCACCACCATCTCGCCCTCGCTCGGCTCCGACCAGCTCCAGGCGGGGCTCATCGCCGGCGCCATCGGACTGGCACTGGTGGTGGCCTACCTGATGTTCTACTACCGCCTGCTGGGCCTGGTCGCCATCGGGAGCCTGGTGGTCGCCGCCATCCTCACGTACACGATCATGACCCTGCTGGGCCCGGCCGTCGGCTTCGCGCTGAGCCTGCCCGCGGTCTGCGGCGCCATCGTGGCCATCGGCATCACCGCCGACTCGTTCATCGTCTACTTCGAGAGAGTGCGGGACGAGGTCAGGGACGGGCGCGGCGTCCGCTCCGCCATCGCGCGGGCCTGGCCGCACGCGCGGCGGACCATCGTCGTCTCGGACGTGGTCTCGGTGCTCGCGGCCGTCGTGCTCTTCGCGGTCTCCGTGGGCTCCGTGCAGGGCTTCGCCTTCGTGCTCGGGCTCACCACGGCGATCGACGTGGCCGTCGTCTTCCTGCTGACCAAGCCGCTCATGGTCATCCTGTCGGGGCGGAAGTACTTCGCTCAGGGACGTCCCTGGTCCGGGCTCGACCCCAAGCGGCTCGGCGCACGGCCGCCGCTGCGCGGCCGCGGCCGTCGTTCCACCACTTCCGCCGAACCGAAGGAGGCCTGAATGTCCAGGCTGGGTAACCTCGGCGCCAAGCTGTACCGGGGAGAGACCTCCTACGACTTCGTCGGCCGGCGCAAGCTCTGGTACGGGATCACGCTGCTCCTCGTCGTCACCGCCCTGATGGGCCTCGGCGTCCGCGGGCTGACGATGGGTATCGACTTCCAGGGCGGAGCGGTCCTCACCACGCCCCCCACCTCGCTCTCGGAGGCGGACGCGCGGGAGGTCGCCGAGGGCACCTCGGGCCGCAGCGCCGACGTCCAGAAGCTGGGCAGTGGGGCCCTGCGCATCCAGGTGACCGGGCTGGACACCGAGGAGTCCGGAGAGACGCGGGCGGCGCTCGCCGAGGAACTCGGCGTCCCGACGCAGCAGGTCAACGCCGACCTGGTCGGGCCCAGCTGGGGCGAACAGGTGACCGACCAGGCGGTCAAGGGCATCCTGATCTTCCTGGCGCTGGTCACGCTCTATCTGGCCTTCGCGTTCGAGTGGCGGATGGCGGTCGGCGCCCTCGTCGCCCTGCTCAACGACCTCATCGTCACCATCGGCGTCTACGCCTTCGTCGGCTTCGAGGTGACGCCGGGCACGGTGGTCGGCATGCTGACGATTCTCGGCTACTCGCTCTACGACACGGTCGTGGTCTACGACAAGGTCAAGGAGAAGACCAAGAACCTCACCAAGCAGGACCGCTACACCTACGGGGAGCTGGCGAACCTGGGCATCAACGCCACCGTGGTCCGCTCGGTCAACACCTCGATCGTCGCCCTGCTGCCCGTCGCCGGCCTGCTGTTCATCGGCAGCGGTCTGCTGGGCGGCGGTACGCTCACGGACATCTCGCTCCCCCTGTTCATCGGCCTCGCCGCCGGAACGCTCTCCTCCATCGTGCTCGCCACACCGGTGGCCACCGAGCTGAAGCTGCGCCAGCCGGAGATCAAGGACCACGACCGCCGGATCCTCGCCCGCCGCGCCCGCGCCGACGCCCGCGGCGGCGCCGACGAGCGTGAGGACACCGCGGCCGGCGGCGGAGCCGCCGGAGCGGGAGGTTCCGGCCGTACGGGCATCGCGGAGCGCCGCGTGGCCGGAAGCCACGGAGCCGGTTCCGCCACGGGCCGGGGAAGGTGAGCCGCATGAGCGCCCTGACACGGGACGATCGCGACCTGCTCCTCAGCCGCATCCGGGACGTCGCGGACTACCCCAAGCCCGGCGTGATGTTCAAGGACATCACGCCGCTGCTGGCGGACCCCGAGGCGTTCTCCGCACTCACCGACGCCCTGGCCGCGCTGTGCGAGAAGCACGGCGCGACGAAGGTCGTCGGCCTGGAGGCGCGCGGCTTCATCCTCGCCGCTCCCGCGGCCGTACGGGCCGGGGTGGGCTTCATCCCGGTCCGGAAGGCCGGCAAGCTGCCCGGCGCCACTCTGGGCCAGGCCTACGAGCTGGAGTACGGCACCGCCGAGATCGAGGTGCACGCGGAGGACCTCGGCGCCGGCGACCGCGTGCTGGTGATCGACGACGTTCTCGCCACCGGTGGCACGGCCGAGGCCTCGCTGGAGCTGATCCGGCGGGCCGGGGCCCAGGTCGCGGGCGTCGCGGTGCTCCTCGAGCTCGGCTTCCTCGAGGGCCGCTCCCGGCTGGAGCCCTCCCTCGACGGCGCCCCCCTGGAGGCCCTGGTCACCGTGTAGGGCGGGCCGTACACGCGCGCGGGCCGGTCACGGAGGCAGCTCCGGGCCGGCCCGCGGTCGTCCCCGGCCGGGCCGTCCTCGCGGCGCGCCGCGGCCGGATCGCTACCATGGCATTCCGACCTGGTGTCCAACGAGGAGTGCACGTGCCAGACGAGGCCCAGCCGCTCACCGCCTCCCAGGGCCGGGACGCGCAGGCCGCCGACGCCGCCGCGTCCCCCGCGGAGGTGCCGGCGAAGGGCGGCGGCGCCGACCGGACCGCCCCGCAGACCGGCCGCGAGGAGGCCCCGGCGGGCACGGCCGCGTCCGGGCGCGCGGGTGACGGTTCGCGCGGCCGGAACGCCCCGCCCCGGCCGGTCTCCGGCGTCTCCGGCCGCTCCGGCTCCTCCAACCGGGTCCGCGCCCGCCTGGCCCGCCTCGGCGTCCAGCGCTCCAGCCCCTTCAACCCTGTCCTGGAGCCGCTGCTGCGTATCGTCCGCGGCAACGACCCCAAGATCGAGTCGGCCACGCTCCGTCAGATCCAGCAGGCCTACCAGGTCGCCGAACGCTGGCACCGCGGCCAGAAGCGCAAGAGCGGCGACCCGTACATCACCCACCCGCTCGCCGTCACGACCATCCTCGCGGAGCTGGGCATGGACCCCGCGACGCTGATGGCCGGCCTCCTCCACGACACCGTCGAGGACACCGAGTACGGCCTGGACACGCTGCGCCGGGACTTCGGGGACTCGGTGGCGCTGCTGGTCGACGGCGTCACCAAGCTGGACAAGGTCAAGTTCGGGGAGGCCGCACAGGCCGAGACCGTCCGCAAGATGGTCGTTGCCATGGCCCGTGACCCGCGGGTGCTGGTCATCAAGCTCGCCGACCGGCTGCACAACATGCGCACCATGCGCTACCTGCGCCGGGAGAAGCAGGAGCAGAAGGCCCGCGAGACCCTCGAGATCTACGCACCGCTCGCCCACCGGCTGGGCATGAACACCATCAAATGGGAGCTGGAGGACCTCGCCTTCGCGATCCTCTACCCCAAGATGTACGACGAGATCGTCCGCCTCGTCGCCGAGCGCGCCCCGAAACGGGACGAGTACCTCGCCATCGTCACCGACGAGGTCCAGACCGACCTGCGCGGCGCCCGCATCAAGGCCACCGTCACCGGCCGCCCCAAGCACTACTACAGCGTCTACCAGAAGATGATCGTGCGGGGCCGCGACTTCGCCGAGATCTACGACCTGGTCGGCATCCGCGTCCTGGTCGACACCGTCCGCGACTGCTACGCGGCGCTCGGCACCGTCCACGCCCGGTGGAACCCGGTGCCCGGACGGTTCAAGGACTACATCGCGATGCCCAAGTTCAACATGTACCAGTCGCTGCACACGACGGTCATCGGGCCCGGCGGCAAGCCGGTCGAGCTGCAGATCCGCACCTTCGACATGCACCGCCGCGCCGAGTACGGCATCGCCGCGCACTGGAAGTACAAGCAGGAAGCGGTCGCCGGCGCCTCCAAGGTGCGCACCGACGTCCCGAAGAAGGCCGGCAAGGGCGGTGACAAGGACGCCGTCAACGACATGGCCTGGCTGCGGCAGCTGCTGGACTGGCAGAAGGAGACCGAGGACCCCGGTGAGTTCCTGGAGTCCCTGCGCTTCGACCTGTCGCGCCACGAGGTCTTCGTCTTCACCCCCAAGGGCGACGTGATAGCGCTGCCCGCCGGCGCCACGCCCGTCGACTTCGCCTACGCCGTGCACACCGAGGTGGGGCACCGCACCATAGGGGCCCGGGTCAACGGCCGCCTGGTGCCGCTGGAGTCGACGCTCGACAACGGAGACCTGGTGGAGGTGTTCACCTCCAAGGCGGCCAACGCCGGCCCCTCCCGGGACTGGCTCGGCTTCGTCAAGTCCCCCCGCGCGCGCAACAAGATCCGTGCCTGGTTCACCCGGGAGCGCCGCGACGAGGCCATCGAGCAGGGCAAGGACGCCATCGCGCGCGCGATGCGCAAGCAGAACCTGCCGATCCAGCGCATCCTCACGGGCGACTCCCTCGTCACCATCGCGCACGAGATGCGCTACCCCGACATCTCGGCTCTCTACGCGGCGATCGGCGAGGGCCACGCCGACGCGGCCAACGTCGTCAAGAAGCTGGTGCACGCGGTCGGCGGGGAGGAGGCCGCCAACGAGGACATCGCGGAGACCACGCCGCCGCTGCGCAAGCGCAGCAAGCGCCGCTCCGCGGACCCGGGCGTGGTGGTCAAGGGCGTCGACGACGTGTGGGTCAAGCTCGCCCGCTGCTGCACCCCGGTGCCCGGCGACCCGATCATCGGGTTCGTCACCCGCGGCAGCGGCGTCTCCGTGCACCGCGCCGACTGCCAGAACGTCGACGCGCTGTCCCGGGAGCCCGAGCGCATCCTGGACGTGGAATGGGCGCCCACCCAGTCCTCGGTGTTCCTGGTCGCCATCCAGGTCGAGGCGCTGGACCGGTCCCGGCTGCTGTCCGACGTCACGCGCGTGCTGTCCGACCAGCACGTCAACATCCTCTCGGCGGCCGTCCAGACCTCCCGCGACCGGGTGGCCATCTCCCGCTTCACCTTCGAGATGGGCGACCCCAAGCACCTCGGACACGTACTGAAGGCCGTGCGGGGCGTGGAGGGCGTCTACGACGTCTACCGCGTGACCTCCGCACGCCGGCAGTAGCCGGGCGCGCCGCACACGAGAGAGGGGCACGGTCCGCCCGGACCGTGCCCCTCTCTCCTGTCTGTCAGGCGTCAGCCGCCGAACTCCTCCAGGCCCTTCTGCGCCTGGTCCAGCAGCGCCTGCCGCCCGGCGAGCTCCTGCTCGAGCTTCGCCGCCCGCGCGTCGTTGCCGGACGCCCGGGCCTTCTCGGCCTGCTCCCGCAGCTTGTCCACCGCGTCCTGCAGCTGACCGGTCAGTCCGGCCGCCCGCGCCCGGGCCTCCGGGTTGCTCCGGCGCCACTCGGAGTCCTCGGCGTCCTGGATGGCCCGCTCCACCGCGTGCATCCGGCCCTCGATCCGCGCCTTGGAGTCCCGCGGCACGTGCCCCACGGCGTCCCACCGCTCGTTCAGCGCGCGGAACGCCGACCGGGCCGACTTCAGGTCCGACACCGGCAGCAGCTTCTCCGCCTCGGCCGCGAGCTCCTCCTTGCGGGTCAGGTTCTCCCGCTGCTCGGCGTCCCGCTCGGCGAACACCTCGGAGCGTGCCTGGAAGAACACGTCCTGCGCGCCGCGGAAGCGGCTCCACAGGTCCTCCTCGTGCTCCCGCTGCGCCCGGCCCGCGGCCTTCCACTCCTGCATCAGGTCGCGGTACTTGGCGGCCGTCGGCCCCCACTCACGGGAACCGGACAGCGACTCCGCCTCGGAGACCAGCTTCTCCTTGCGCTGCCGTGCCTCCTCGCGCTGCGCGTCGAGCTGGGCGAAGTGCGCCTTGCGCCGCTTGGAGAAGGCGGAACGTGCGTGCGAGAAGCGGTGCCAGAGTTCGTCGTCCGACTTCCGGTCGAGCCGGGGCAGGCCCTTCCAGGTCTCCACCAGGGCACGCAGCCGTTCGCCGGCCACCCGCCACTGGTCGCTGTCCGCCAGTTGCTCCGCCTCGGCGACGACCTCCTCCTTGGCCCGGCGGGCCTCCTCGGACTGCTGCGCCTTCCTGGCCCTGCGCTCCTCGCGTCGCTTGTCCACCGCCTCGGTGAGCCGGTCCAGGCGCTCGCGCAGTGCGGCCAGGTCGCCGACCGCGTGATGCGCGTCGACCTGCTCCCGCAGGTGCTCGATGGCCGTCGACGCGTCCTTGGCGGACAGGTCGGTCGTCTTCACCCTGCGTTCGAGGAGGCTGATTTCGACGACCAGGCCGTCGTACTTGCGCTCGAAGTAGGCCAGGGCCTCCTCGGGCGAGCCCGCCTGCCACGAGCCGACGACCTTCTCGCCGTCCGGCGTACGCACGTACACGGTCCCCGCCTCGTCGACGCGGCCCCACGGATCGCTGCTCACAGCGCCTCCTCCACATGACGCCCGCACCGGGTCCGATCCCAGGGGCGTCGTCCACATATTTCGTCACGCCCAACATAAGCGAACGCCGGGTGTGCTGTCCGCATCCAGCGCGGTCCGAATTGTTCGCGGGCCCGGCCGATCGCGCTGATCAGCCGGGCCCGCGCTGCCGGCGCACCCGCCGGCGGAGGAGTGGCGGGGGTCAGGACTTCCGCACCGTCGCGTCGTCGATCGTCGCGGTGGCGACCGGGCGGCCGTCCTCGGCCTGGCCCTTCACGCCGGCCTTCGCGATCTTCTTCAGCACCTTCATGCCGGAGTCGGTGACGGTGCCGAAGGGGGTGTAGCTCGGCGGCAGCTTGCTGTCCCGGTAGACGAGGAAGAACTGGCTGCCGCCGGAGTCCTTCTGCCCGGTGTTGGCCATCGCGACCGTGCCGGCCGGGTACACGCCGTCCTTCACCCGCTCGTCGTCCAGGTTCTCGTCCGGGATGGTGTAGCCGGGGCCGCCCATGCCGGAGCCCTGCGGGTCGCCGCACTGCAGCACGAAGATGCCCTCGGTGGTCAGGCGGTGGCACTCGGTGTGGTCGAAGAAGTCGTTCTCGGCCAGGAAGGCGAACGAGTTCACCGTGTGGGGCGCCTTGCCCGCGTCCATCTCGACACCGATCTTCCCGCAGGCGGTGTCCAGCGCCATGGTGTACGTCGCGGACTCGTCCACGGCCATCTCGGGCTCCTTCTTCCACTGCTCGCCGTCCGGCTTGCCCTTCGCGGGCTCGGCGCAGGGGTCGGGAGCGTCCTTCTGTGCGGACGGCGTCGCACTCGGCTGGGGGTCGGAGGCGGTGTCCTCCTTGCCCTCCAGTCCGCCGGACAGGGCGTACGCGGTGCACAGCACGAGCACGACCGCCACGCCGGCCGCGATGGCCGCGTTGCGGATGCGGGCCTTGCGCCGCGTCTCCGCGCGGCGCTCCTGCTGGCGGAGGTACTTCTCGCGTGCGAGCTGCTTCCGCCGCTGCTCACTGGTGACCACGGGGACGTCTCCTTCAGAACGTGCGTGCGTACATGCGTACGGCCGGGAACCTGGCCCGTACCGTATACGCATTCGCGGCGCCCGTACCGGCGCCGGTAGGCTTCCGGGCAGCCGTTATCCATCTGCCGGACGACCGAAGGACGAATGTGCTCGTAGCCGGGTTCCCCGCCGGGGCCTGGGGGACCAATTGTTATCTGGTCGCCCCCGCCGCCGGCGAGGAGTGCGTGATCATCGACCCCGGCCACCAGGCCGCCGAGGGCGTACGGGAGGCCGTGGCCAAGCACCGGCTGAAGCCCGTCGCGGTGATGCTCACCCACGGGCACATCGACCACGTCGCCTCGGTCGTCCCGGTCTGCGGGGCGCACGACGTGCCGGCGTGGATCCATCCCGAGGACCGCTTCATGATGAGCGACCCGGAGAAGGCCATGGGCCGTGTCATCGGCAGGCCGCTGATGGACGAGCTGACCATCGGCGAGCCGGACGACCTGCGGGAGCTGTTCGACGGCGCGGCGCTGGAGCTGGCCGGCCTCGAACTCACCGTCGCGCACGCGCCGGGCCATACCAGGGGGTCGGTGACCTTCAGGATGCCCGAGCAGGCCGACATCCCGCCGGTCCTCTTCTCGGGCGACCTGCTGTTCGCCGGCTCCATCGGACGCACCGACCTGCCCGGCGGCGACCACGCCGAGATCCTCGACTCGCTGGCACGCGTGTGCCTGCCCCTGGAGGACTCGACCGTGGTGCTGTCCGGCCACGGCCCCCAGACCACCATCGGCCGCGAACGCGACACCAACCCCTTCCTGCGGGAGGTGGCCGCGGGCGGCCGCGGCGGCGGCCCGAGCGCCCCGCCACGACGAGGAATGTGACGAAGACGCACGCGATGAGCACCTTCTCCGCCCCCAAGGGCACCTACGACCTGATCCCCCCGGAGTCCGCGCAGTTCCTGGCCGTGCGCGAGGCGTTCTCCGCCCCGCTGCGCCGCGCCGGCTACGGCTACGTGGAGACGCCCGGCTTCGAGCAGACCGGCCTCTTCTCCCGCGGTGTCGGCGAGTCCACCGACATCGTGACCAAGGAGATGTACACCCTCACCACCCGCGGCGGCGACGAGCTGGCGCTGCGCCCCGAGGGCACCGCCTCCGTGCTGCGCGCCGCGCTCCAGGCCGGCCTGCACCGCGGCGCCCTGCCCGCCAAGCTCTGGTACTCCGGCTCCTACTACCGCTACGAGCGCCCGCAGGCCGGCCGCTACCGGCACTTCTCCCAGGTCGGTGCGGAAGCCCTCGGCGCCGAGGACCCGGCACTCGACGCCGAGCTGATCATCCTCGCCGCCGACGCGTTCCGCGCCCTGGGCCTCAGGCAGGTCCGGCTGCTGCTGAACTCGCTCGGCGACAAGGAGTGCCGCCCCGCCTACCGCGCCGCCCTCCAGGACTTCCTCCGCGCCCTCGACCTGGACGAGGACACCCGCCGGCGCATCGAGATCAACCCCCTGCGGGTGCTCGACGACAAACGGGAGAGCGTCCAGCAGCAGCTCACCGGCGCACCGATGATGCGCGACCACCTGTGCGAGGGCTGCAAGGCCTACCACGAGCAGGTGCGCGAACTGCTCACCGCGGCCGGCGTCGCCTTCGAGGACGACCCCCGGCTGGTGCGCGGCCTGGACTACTACACCCGCACCACCTTCGAGTTCGTGCACGACGGGCTGGGCTCCCAGTCCGCCGTCGGCGGCGGCGGCCGGTACGACGGCCTGTCGGAGATGATCGGCGGGCCGGAGCTGCCGTCGGTGGGCTGGGCGCTGGGCGTGGACCGCACCGTGCTCGCGCTGCGGGCCGAGGACGTGGCGCCGCAGACGCCGGCGGGGGCGCAGGTCTTCGCCGTCCCGCTCGGCGAGGACGCCCGTCGCGCCCTCTTCGCGGCGGTCACCGAGCTGCGCCGGGAGGGCGTCGCCGCGGACTTCGCCTACGGCGGCAAGGGCATGAAGAACGCCATGAAGTCCGCCAACCGCTCCGGGGCGCGGTTCGCCCTGGTCCTGGGCGACCGGGACCTGGCCGAAGGCGTCGTCCAGCTCAAGGATCTGGAGAGCGGCGAGCAGAGCCCGGTGCCACTCGAACGAGTGGTGGCCGCGGTTCGGGCGAAGCTCGGCTGACCCTTGCGGCGTTGGGGCAGAATGAGTGACAGCCCGACACCACCGACCCCGGCCGACGAGTAGGACGCGACACGTGATGACGACCACGGCACCCCCCGACAACGCTCGCACCCCCACGGACGAGCCGCCGGAGGGTGCCGTGGGAGCCCGGCGCGGCTTCTCCTGGCTGCTGATCGTCACCGGCCTGATGGGGCTGCTCGCGGCCGTCGCCATCACCATCGACAAGACCAAGATCCTCGAGGCGAAGGCGCGAGGGGAGACCTACACCCCGGGCTGCAGCCTCAACCCGATCCTCTCCTGCGGCAACATCATGGAGAGCGCGCAGGCGTCCGCGTTCGGCTTCTCCAACCCGCTGATCGGCCTGGTGGCGTACCCCGTGGTCATCGCCATCGGCGTCACGCTGCTCACCGGGATCACCCTCCCCCGCTGGTACTGGCTCACCTTCAACGCCGGCTGCCTCTTCGGAGTGGGCTTCGTCACCTGGCTCCAGTACCACTCGCTGTACACCATCGGCGCCCTGTGCCTGTGGTGCTGCCTGGCCTGGGTCGCCACGATCTTCCTGTTCTGGTACGTCACCAGCCACACCCTCACCCGCGGCCTCCTGCCCGCACCGGCCGGCGTGCGGAACTTCGTCGAGGAGTTCCCCTGGGTCCTGCCCGTGATGCACACCGGCGTGATCGGCATGCTGATCCTCACCCAGTGGTGGAGCTTCTGGACCGGCTGACCCCTGCGCACACCTCTCCGCCGCCCGGTGGCCGCGTCCGTACGCGGTCACCGGGCGGCGTTGTCAGAGGGGTGACCTAAGGTGTGGCGACGTGGAGCCCGATCTGTTCACCGCCGCCGCCGAGGACCGCCAGGAGCGCGAGCCGTCCGCCAGCCCGCTGGCCGCACGCATGCGTCCGCGCACCCTGGAGGAGGTCGTCGGCCAGCAGCACCTGCTGCGTCCCGGGTCCCCGTTGCGCCGCCTGGTCGGCGAGGGGGCGGCGGGGGGCCCGGCGGGCCAGTCGTCCGTCATGCTCTGGGGCCCGCCCGGCACCGGCAAGACCACCCTCGCCCACGTCGTCAGCCGGGCGACCGACGCGCGCTTCGTGGAGCTGTCCGCCATCACCGCGGGCGTGAAGGAGGTGCGGGCCGTCATCGACGGCGCCCGCCGTTCGTCCGGGGCCTACGGCAAGGACACCGTCCTCTTCCTGGACGAGATCCACCGGTTCAGCAAGGCCCAGCAGGACTCGCTGCTGCCCGCGGTGGAGAACCGCTGGGTCACCCTGATCGCGGCCACGACGGAGAACCCGTACTTCTCGGTGATCTCCCCGCTGCTGTCCCGCTCCCTGCTGCTCACCCTGGAGCCGCTCACCGACGACGACGTGCGCGGCCTGGTCCGCCGGGCGGTCGCGGACCCGCGCGGCCTGGACGACGCGGTCACACTGCCCGAGGAGGCGGAGAACCATCTGCTCCGCGTCGCCGGGGGCGACGCCCGTCGCGCGCTCACCGCGCTGGAGGCCGGCGCGGGAGCGGCGCTCGCCAAGGGGGAGCGGGAGATCTCCCTGGCGTCCCTGGAGGAGGCCGTCGACCGTGCCGCCGTGAAGTACGACCGGGACGGCGACCAGCACTACGACGTGGCGAGTGCGCTCATCAAGTCGATCCGCGGCTCCGACGTCGATGCCGCGCTGCACTACCTGGCCCGCATGATCGAGGCGGGGGAGGACCCGCGCTTCATCGCGCGGCGGCTGATGATCTCCGCCAGCGAGGACGTCGGGATGGCGGACCCGACGGCGCTCCAGACGGCCGTCGCCGCCGCCCAGGCCGTCGCCATGATCGGCTTTCCGGAGGCGCGGATCACCCTCGCGCAGGCCACGGTGACGCTCGCTCTGGCGCCGAAGTCCAACGCCGCCTACCTGGCGATCGACGCGGCGCTGGCGGACGTACGTGCGGGGCTGGCCGGGCCGGTGCCGCCACACCTGCGGGACAGCCACTACAGGGGCTCCCAGAAGCTCGGCCACGGCCAGGGCTACCAGTACCCGCACGACCTGCCGGGCGGCGTCGCGGCCCAGCAGTACGCTCCGGACGCCGTGCACGGCAAGCGGTACTACGCCCCCACCCGCTACGGCGCCGAGGCACGGTACGCGGACGTCGCCGAGCGGGTGCGCGCGCGGCTCGCGGGCCGGCCCCTCCCCGCCGCCGAGGAGGCGGGTCCACCGGCGAAGGCGGAGGAGGGGAAGGGCTGACACCCGCCGCGCACGCTCTCCCCGTTCGCCCCCGTCACCGTGCGGTGGTCGCGGCTTCGAACAGCCGGTGCATGGCCCGCCGGAGCCCGCCCACGTCCCGCACGGGCTCGGCGAAGTCGAAGCGCGCGTCGTAGCAGGCGGTCCCGGCCCCGTCGCCGAACCGCACCCGGATGCCGAAGCGGTCCAGGGCCAGCGGCGTCACCCGGTCGAGCGCGACCGCCGCGCACGAGGCGTCCCCCGAAGCGTCCTGCGGCGCGGGGAAGGCGTCGAGCAGTGTGCACAGGCCGCGTACCTGGTCGCCGTGGGCGGCGGCGAGGTGTTGGAGCAGCTCCGCCTCGTGCCGGGCCAGGGGATCCGCCGTCGCGGCGGCGAACGCGTCGGGTTCGACGGCGTCCTCGCCCCACAGGTCGTCCACGTGCGCCTCGCCGACCTCCAGCCGGAGCAGCAGCCGTCCGTCGTCAGGCACCGGCCCGCCCGTGGAGCGTTCGGCCAGCAGCCGTGCGGCGGCGGGCCTGTCCGGCGCCGCCACCGGCGTCAGCCAGCCGGCCACCCAGGCCCGGCCGCGGACCCGGTGGGGCACCGCGACGGGTGCGACGTCGGTGATCTCCATCACGGCGCACAGCTCGTCGTCCCGGGCCCGCGCGGCCGCGCGGGCGGCCGGGTGTGCGGCGCCGACCAGCAGGAGCACGTCCCCGTCGGCGTCCACGGCACGGGCGACGGGCGCGTCGTCCGGGAGCCCGAGTCCGCCCGTCTCCGACTCGATGCCGGGAACGAGCAGACGGGCGGATACGCTGGACTCCACGAGAGTACGTACGCGCTCGGCGGCCGAAGGGCCTCGGGCGTCTTCCACGGGACGCGGCTGCCCCGCTTCCGTACCGTCACCGGTGCCGTCGTGGGGGTTCCGAGGTCGAAACATGCGTACTCCTCCGCTAAGGTAAGCCTCACCTAACTTACACGGAGGTCCGTTCAACGTGAACCAGTCGCGTCCCAAGGTCAAGAAGTCGCGGGCGCTCGGCATCGCGCTGACCCCGAAGGCCGTCAAGTACTTCGAGCAGCGCCCCTACCCGCCGGGCGAGCACGGCCGCGGCCGCAAGCAGAACAGTGACTACAAGGTCCGCCTGCTGGAGAAGCAGCGGCTGCGCGCCCAGTACGACATCAGCGAGCGCCAGATGGTCCGCGCCTACGACCGTGCCCGCAAGGTCAAGGAGGGCAAGACCGGCGAGGCGCTGATCATCGAGCTGGAGCGCCGCCTGGACGCGCTCGTGCTGCGCTCCGGTCTGGCCCGCACCATCTACCAGGCCCGCCAGATGGTCGTGCACGGTCACATCGCGGTCAACGACCGCAAGGTCGACCGGCCCTCCTACCGGGTCCGCCCGGACGACGTGGTGCAGGTCCGTGAGCGCAGCCGCGCCAAGCACCCGTTCCTGGTGGCCCGCGAGGGCGGCTACGCCACCGACGGCGAGACCCCGCGTTACCTCGAGGTCAACCTCGAGGCGCTGGCCTTCCGCCTCGACCGGGACCCGCAGCGCAAGGAGGTCCCCGTGGTGTGCGACGAGCAGATGGTCGTCGAGTACTACGCCCGCTGAGCCCGGGGCCGGTTCCCGCCGGCCGTCACGGACCCCGGCTTCCGCGCCCGCGTCACGCGGGGCGCGGAAGCCGGGGTCCGTCGTCGTCGGTCGTGCGGGGCGCCGTCCGGCCGCCGCCGTCAGGCCGTTGCGACCGGGTCCGTGACGCGCATCCGACCGCCGAGTACGCCGCCCACCAGTGTGATCAGCGACAGTCCGACCATCAGCAGCGCCACCGGCCAGGATGCGCCGCCGCCCGCGTCCAGCAGGGCGGTGGCGAGGGCCGGCAGGAATCCGGTCAGGGCGCCCGCCAGGTTGTACGCCAGTGCGACACCGCTGTACCGCAGCCGCGCCGGGAAGAGCTCGGTGAGCAGCGCGCCGGTGACCGCGTACGCCACCGACACCACCGCGATGCCGGCCGTCACCGCGAGGACGACCACCACCGGGTTCTCCGTCTCGATCAGCCAGAACAACGGGAAGGCGAAGAGCGCGCTCGCCAGGCCGCCCCACATCGTGACCCTGCCCGGGCCCAGCCGCTCCGCCAGCCGGCCCATCACCAGGATGACCGCGATCTCGGCGACGGCCGCGACGAGCGTCGCGTTGACCATCAGCCCGCGGTCCAGGCCGAGCGTGTCCGCGCCGTAGGAGATCATGAAGGTGGTCAGCAGGTAGAAGCCGCCGATGCCGAGCAGGGCGGACGCCATCGCGACCAGCAGCGGCAGCCACGCCGTGCGGAAGACCTCCAGCGCCGGGACCTTGGCCCGGTCGTCGTGCCGCAGCAGCTCGTCGAACAGCGGTGACTCCTCCACCCGGCGCCGGATGTAGACGGCCACGAGGAGCATCGGGAAGGCCGCGAGGAACGGCAGCCGCCAGCCCCAGGCGTCGAAGGACTCCTCCGGGAGCAGCAGCACCAGGGCGAACGCGCCGGACGAGAGGAGCGTGCCGACGGGCGAGCCGACCTGCGGCAGCGCGGCGTAGCGGCCCCGTTTGCCGGGGGGCGCGTGTTCCACCGCGAGGGTGACCGCGCCGCCCCACTCGCCGCCGACCGCGACGCCCTGGAGCAGCCGCAGCAGCACCAGCAGCGCGGGCGCGGCCAGGCCGATCGAGGCGTGCGTGGGCAGGAAGCCGATCAGTCCGGTGGCCACGCCGATGGCCACCACGGTTATCAGCAGGGCGGGCCGCCGGCCGATCCGGTCGCCGAGCCAGCCGAAGAGCACGGCGCCGAGCGGGCGGGCGGCGAAGCCGACGCCGAACGTGGCGAACGCCGCCAGGGTCGCGGCCGTCGGGTCGAGCGAGGTGAAGAACAGGCGGTTGAAGACGAGAGCCGCCGCGGTGCCGAAGAGGAAGTAGTCGTACCACTCCAGGGCAGTACCGACGAACGCGGCGAAGGCGACCTTCCCGGCCTCCTCGCCGGTGACCACCGCCCTGCCGTCGGCCGGTCCCTCACCGGGGAGCGTACTGGGGTCCGTCTGTTTCATCGGGTGCTCCTTGCCTGCTGCGGTGCCTGTCCGCCGGTCACGGGGACGGTTCCGGCGGGGGTGGTGCGCTGCTCCAGCACGTCCGCTCCGTGGACGCACCGCCCCGCCACGAAGGTGGCGAGGACGTCGATGGCGCCGATGCGGCTGCTCTCGGTGCGGACCGGGTCGTCGGCGAGCAGGACGAAGTCCGCGAGTTTGCCGGGGGAGAGGCTGCCGCGGCGCTGTTCGTCGTGCCCGGCCCAGGCGGCGTCCAGGGTGTACGCGCGCAGCGCCTGCTCGGCGGTGACGCGGTCGTCGGCGCCCAGCACGCGGCCGTCCCGGCTCAGACGTTCGACCATGGACTGCATGCCGAGGAGCGGGGCGCCGGGGGCGACGGGGCGGTCCGAACTGCCGGGCACCCGCAGGCCGTGCCGCAGGAAGGTCCCGTGCCGGTACAGCCAGTCGACCCGGGCCGGGCCCAGCGCGTCGGCCATGGTGTCGCCGATGGCGTGCAGGAAGTGCGCCTGCGGTACGGGGACGACACCCAGGGAGGCGTAACGTTTCAGCTGATCCGGCCGTACGACCGCGGAATGCTCCACACGGTGCCGGACGCCGGGGCGCGGCGCGTCGCGCTGCGCCTCCTCGAACGCGTCCAGAGCCAGGTCGACGGCCTCGTCGCCGATGGCGTGCGCCGCCACCCGCCAGCCCGAACGGTGGGCCTCGACGATCAGCCGCCGCATGTCCTCCGGCTCGTCCTGGTAGACGCCCCCGGCATGCGGGTGCCCGCAGGCCGCCTCCGTCAGTGCGGCAGTACGGCCCACCAGGGAGCCGTCGAGCCAGATCTTCATCGGGCCCAGACGCAGCCACGCGTCGCCGAAGCCGGTGCGCAGACCCAGATCGATGCCGGCGGTGATGCCGTCGTCGGTATGGGCGCCCAGCGGGTGCAGGTTGTCGGCGGCCGTCATCAGCTCCACCCGCGTGCGCAGCGTGCCGCGTTCACGGGCGAGCTGGTAGGCGGCCGCCTCGGCCGGGCTGCGCCCGATGAGCCCGGCGCCGATCCCGGCCTCCGTGACGTGGGTGAGGCCCTCGGCCGCGTAGACCGCGCTCGCCCGGCCGATCGCCCCGGCCAGCTCCTCCACGGGGTACGGCATCACCAGGGCGGTCACCAGCGACTGCGCCCGCTCCTGGAGGAGTCCCGTCGGATCGCCGTCCGGCCGGCGCACGACCACGCCCCCGGCCGGCTCGGCGGCCGTGCCGTCGAGTACGCCGCAGCGCCGCAGCACGTCGCTGCTGACCGTGCACATGTGCCCGGAACGGTGCGTGAGCCACACCGGCCGGCCCCCGCCGGCCCGGTCCAGCGCCTCGCGGTGCGGGTGCGCGCCCATGACGGTGTCGTCGTAACCGGAGCCGACCACCCAGCCGTCGGAGGGCAGTCCGGCGGCCTTCCGGGCGACGGCCCCGTACACGTCCTCCGTCGTCCGGGCCGCCGTCAGGTCGAGCTGGTCCAGGGACTGCCCGAACCACGCCATGTGGTTGTGCGCGTCCCCGAACCCGGGCACGACCGTCGCGCCGCCGCAGTCGAGCACGGTCCGGGCCGGCAGGTGCGCCACCGCCTCGTCGAGGCCCACCACCACGTCCCCGAGGACGCCGAGGGTGCGGGCGTGCGGGCGGGCGTCGTCGACGGTGCGGATGCAGGCGTCGGTCAGCTTCAGGTCGAGCATCGTCGCGTGTGCCTCCCTCAGGCCAGGTTCTGCAGCCGGGTGAGCGGCAGTTCGGCGGCGCGGTGGACGGGCACGGCACGGCCGTCGACGAGCACCGGGTCCGGCGTGGTGGGCACCGCCACCTGCGGCACGGCGGTGTTGGCGACCATGTCGGCGCGGGTGAGGCCGCGGCTGCCGGCGAGTGCGGAATAGCGCACCCCGCCCGGCAGCGCTCCGGCCGCCCGGCCGTCCTCCAGGCACTCGCGGGAGACGAACACGGTCGACAGCCTGCGCGGCGCACCGCCCATGCCGCCGAAGTACGGCTTCATCACCCGCGGTTGGGTCAGCCGCGTCGAGCCGGAACCCGAGCCGCTCTGCCCCCACGCCACGAACCCGGACTTCAGCACCAGCTCCGGCTGGGCACCGAAGTACTGCGGACGCCACAGCACCAGGTCGGCGAGCGCGCCCGGCCGCAGCGCGCCGACCTCCCGGGCCATGCCGTGCGCGACGGCCGGGTTGAGCGTGATCTTCGACAGGTAGCGCAGCACCCGCCGGTTGTTCACCACGTCCGGGCCGCTCTCGCCCGCCAGCTCCGCCTGCACGTGTGCCAGCTGCCAGGTGCGCCGCGCGGTCTCCGCGATCCGTCCCATGCCCATCGAGTCGGAGTTGACGATGCTGATGGCGCCCAGGTCGTGCAGGGCGTTCTCGGCCGCGATGGCGTGCTCGCGCACCCGGCTCGCCGCGATCGACACGTCGCTGCTCACGCCGTGGTGGCCGCGGTGCACCGTCATGGTCATCGGCAGCAGCTCGGCGACGGTCGCCGGGGTCAGCGGCAGCGTCGGCGTCGTGGACGAGGTCAGCACGTGCGGCCGGGAGACGATCTCCAGCAGGTCGGGGTGACCGCCGCCGCCCTCCACGTGGTAGGCGTGCACGGTCCGGCCGCGGGTCGCGTCCAGGGTGTCCGCCAGGTAGCCGGACTCGTTGAGGGTGTCGGTGTGCAGCGCGACCGGCAGGTCCGCGTCCTCGGCGACACCCAGGCAGGTGTCGACGATCCGGGGGGTGGCGCCCCAGTCCTCGTGGATCTTGAACCCGCCGGCGCCGGCCAGCACCGCCCGCTCCAGCAGCTCCTGCGACGAGGACGAACCGCGCGCCAGGAACGCCACGTTGACCGGCGCGTCCCGCCAGCCCTCGATCAGGCTGTGCAGGTTGTACGCCGGGTTGGCGCCCACGTCCCACACGCCGCCGATGCCCATGCCGACCATCGTGGTGACCCCAGCGGCCAGCGCTGCCGGCACCACCTCGGGGCTGGACAGGTGCACGTGGGAGTCGACGATGCCGGGTGTCGCCAGCAGGCCCTCACCGGTGATCATCGCGGTGTGCGAGTCGACCACCAGCTCCACGCCGTCGGCGGTGTGCGGGTTCCCGGCTCGGCCGGTGCCCACCACCCGACCGTCCTTGATGCCGATGTTGGTCTTGCGGACGCCGAGCAGCGGGTCCAGCACCACGACGCCGAGGACCACCATGTCCAGTGCGCTGTCGCGCGGCGCGCGACCGGCGACCAGCAACCCGTCGCGGGCCGTCTTCCCGCAGCCGCCCAGCATCTCCTCGCCGGGCTCGGTGTCGTCGCCCTCGACCTCCACCCACAGCCCCGTGTCGGCCAGGCGGACCCGGTCGCCGGTCGTGGGGCCGTACAGGGACGCGTACGCGCTCCGCGGCATGCGGCTCATTGTTCTCCTCCTCGCGCGACGACGGTGACGGTCCTGGCGGCCCCCGGGGCGAACTCCACGGACGTGCCCGCGGGAACGTCCAGCCGGTGCCCGCGGGCCGCCTCCCGGTCGAACTCCAGCGCCCGGTTGGCCTCCTCCAGCGGGAAGTGGGAGGAGACCCAGACCGGCCGCGGGCCGGTGTTGAGGACCGTCAGCGGGCGGCGCGGACGGCCCGGCGCCAGGTCAGCGTCCTCACCGGCCGTGAGCACGCCGCCCGGCCCCGTGTCGGAAGCGGGCCCGAAGGGCTCCGCGACGTGCACCAGCGTGGTGCCGTGCGGGAACAGCGCCTCCACCTGCACGGCGGGCACCGCCTCCGGGACGCCCGGCAGCAGGCGGTCCCGCGGCACCACGCCCGCGGCGCGCTCGACGACGTCGGCCAGCGCCACGCCGTCCCAGGCCCACTCCTGGATCTCGTCGCAGACCAGCGCCACGGCCTCGGCGGCCCCCAGCCGGGCGCCGCGTGCCAGCCGTCTGCGGGCCAGTTCGGCCGCGGAGAAGAGCAGGAGACGTTCCTGTTCCCGTGGGGTGAGATGCATCGGCCTTCTCTCGGCGGTCCGGGTGCGGACGGGGCGGGCGGTGCTCCGGGCGTTCCTGGCAGCGTGCCCGCCGCCCGGCGGGCCGACAAGGCCCGAATCGCTCCGCGCTGCGGGGCGCATACTGTGCACATGCACAACACGCCGCCTCCCCGGGGCGGGGCCGGGGACACCGCCGCCCCAGGTCCGCCGTCCGCCGGGCTGCGCGCCCTGGTGCGGGACTGCCTGGACGACGTCGACGCCCTCGTCGACCGCTACACCGCCGAGGTCTCCGCCTTCGACGACTACCGCGCCACCGTCTCCGCGCAGGACCTGCGCGACACCGCCCGGGCCTGCTTCGAGATGCTGCTGCGGATGATCGGCGGACTCCCCGTCACCCGCGAACTGCGCGAGACCCCGCAGCGGCTCGGCCATCGGCGCGCCCGCCAGGGCGTCCCCCTGGAACGCATGCTCCAGGCCGTACGGATGGACTTCCGCATCCTGTGGGAGGCGTTCACCGAACGCACCCCGCCCGAAGGCCTGCCGCAGCTGACCCTCTCGGCGGTGCGCGTCTGGGAAGCGGTCGAGTTCCACACCGTCGAGGCGCACGCCGCCTACCTGGACGAGGTCGCCGTCCAGGCCCGCGAACGGGAGCGGGCGAAGGCAGCGCTGCTCGGCCGCCTGCTCTCCTCCGACGGCCGCGACCAGCAGCTGGTCTCCCAGGCCGCGACCCTCCTCCAGGCCGACGTCCAGGACGCCTTCGGCGTCGCCGCCGCACTGCCGGAGAGCCCGCAGGAGCTCCGGCGGGCGGCCGCCCGCCTCGGTCCCGACATCGCCCATCTGCACCAGCACCACGGCACGCTGCTGCTCCTGGCCCGCCTCCCCGCGGGCGCCGGCGGCCTGCCGCCGGGCTGGCCCGCCGACGTGCCGTGCGCCGTGGCGCCGGTGGCGCACGGCCTCGCCCGCGTGCCCGCCATGGTCCGGGTCGCGTCGGCCGTCGCCGCCGCCCTCGACGACGAGGCCGCCGGTCCGGTGCCGCTCAGCGACGCATGGATGCCGCTGGCCGCGGCACGCCTGGGGGAGACGGGCGCGCTGCTGGCCGAGAGCGTCCTCGCGGGCCTGGAGCCGCTCTCCGCCCACGAACGCGAGCGGCTGCTGGAGACCGTGACCGCGTACTGCGACTCCGGCTCCGTCGCCGAGACCACCCGCCGGCTGTACTGCCACCGCAACACCGTGCTGAACCGCCTGGGCCGTTTCACCGAGCTGACCGGCCTGCGGGTGACCAGGCCGGTCGAGGCCGCCACCGTCCTGTTCGCCCTCCGCTGCGCCCGGCTGCACGCCGGATGGGCGGCTGCACAGGACGGTCCGGCCCCGCCCGCGGCGGGCTGACCGCGCCGCGACCGCCTCCCGTGAGGCCGCCCGCGCCGGTAATCGGGTTCAGCGGTGCCTCCCCGGCGCGATAGGCTCGGTACCTGCCGTAACGCCCGGAGCGGACCGCACCCACCGGGCGACGGCCGACCCAGAACGAGACCCGAGGGAAGCGGTGCAGCGTGTCCGGTGGTGAAGTGGCCGGTCTGCTGGTGGCGGTCTTCTGGGCGATCCTGGTGTCGTTCCTCGCCGTGGTGCTGGTGAGGCTCGCCCAGACGCTCAAGGCGGCGACCAAGCTGGTGACGGGCGTGACCGAGCGAGCGGTTCCCCTGCTGTCCGAGGCGTCGGAGACGGTGCGCTCCGCGCAGTCGCAGCTGGAGCGGGTCGACTCGATCGCGTCCGACGTCCAGGAGGTCACCTCCAACGCCAACGCGCTGTCCACCACGGTCTCCTCGGTCTTCGGCGGGCCGCTGGTCAAGGTGGCCTCGTTCGGCTACGGCGTGCGCCGTGCCCTGGGGCGCCGCGGCGAGCCCGCGCCGCCGCCCCGCACGGTCGTCCCCGGCCGTACGCTGCCCGCCGCGCGCAAGGGCGGCCGCTCGACCCGCCGAAAGGGCTGATCACGCCATGTTCCGACGCGCCTTCTGGTTCACCACCGGCGCCGCAGCCGGCGTGTGGGCCACCACCAAGGTCAACCGCAAGCTGCGCAGCCTCGCGCCCGACTCGCTCGCCGCCCGCGCCGCGGACAAGGCGGTCGAGACCGGCCACCGCGTCCGGGAGTTCGCGCTCGACGTGCGTGCGGGCATGGCGCAGCGCGAGGACGAACTCACCGACGCGCTCGGCCTCCAGGCGTCCCCCGACGCCGACCACCCCGAACTTCCCGCCCCCACCGCCCGCACCGTCCGCAGGCCGCTGCCGGGCACGCCCACCGTCCACCGTTACGACCGGAATGAGGACCACTGATGGAGTCGGCTGAAATCCGCCGCCGCTGGCTGCGCTTCTTCGAGGAGCGGGGGCACACCGTCGTGCCGTCGGCGTCGCTGATCGCGGACGACCCGACGCTGCTGCTCGTCAACGCGGGCATGGTCCCCTTCAAGCCGTACTTCCTCGGCGAGTCCACCGCGCCGTACAACCGCGCCGTCAGCGTGCAGAAGTGCGTGCGGACGCCGGACATCGAGGAGGTCGGGAAGACCACCCGGCACGGCACCTTCTTCCAGATGTGCGGCAACTTCTCCTTCGGCGACTACTTCAAGCAGGGTGCCGCCACGCTCGCCTGGGAACTCCTCACCTCCTCCGTCGAGGACGGCGGCTACGGGCTGGACCCGGAGCGGCTGTGGATCACCGTCTACACCGACGACGACGAGGCCGAGCGCATCTGGCGCGAGGACGTCGGCGTGCCGGCCGAGCGCATCCAGCGTCTCGGCATGGAGGAGAACTACTGGTCCATGGGCGTCCCCGGCCCCTGCGGACCCTGCTCGGAGATCAACTACGACCGGGGCCCGGAGTTCGGGGAGGAGGGCGGCCCGGCCGTCAACGACGAGCGCTACGTGGAGATCTGGAACCTGGTCTTCATGCAGTACGTCCGCGGCGAGGGCACGGGCAAGACCGACTTCGAGATCCTCGGCGAGCTGCCCACCAAGAACATCGACACCGGCCTCGGCCTCGAACGCCTGGCGATGATCCTGCAGGGCGTGCACAACCTGTACGAGATCGACACCTCCCGCATGGTCATCGACAAGGCCGGCGAACTCACCGGCACGACCTACGGGGAGAAGGACGCCGCCGACGTCTCGCTGCGCGTGGTCGCCGACCACGTCCGCACCGCCGTCATGCTCATCGGCGACGGCGTCACCCCCGGCAACGAGGGCCGCGGCTACGTGCTGCGCCGCATCATGCGCCGCGCCATCCGCAACATGCGCATCCTCGGTGCCACCGGCCCCACCGTCGGCGAGCTGACCGACACCGTGATCAAGGCCATGAGCCCGCAGTACCCGGAGCTGGCCGAGGACCGCAGGCGGATCGAGACCGTCGCCCTCGCAGAGGAGGCCGCCTTCCTCAAGACCCTCAAGGCCGGCACCAACATCCTGGACACCGCCGTCACCGAGACCCGTGCCGGCGGCGGGAAGGTGCTGGCCGGCGACAAGGCGTTCCTGCTGCACGACACCTGGGGCTTCCCCATCGACCTCACCCTGGAGATGGCCGCCGAGCAGGGCCTGTCCGTGGACGAGGACGGCTTCCGCCGCCTGATGAAGGAGCAGCGGGACCGCGCCAAGGCCGACGCCCGCGCCAAGAAGACCGGTCACGCCGACCTGTCCGCGTACCGTGCCGTCGCCGACGCCTCCGGCACCACCGTCTTCACCGGCTACACCGACACCGAGGGCGAGTCCACCGTCGTCGGCCTGCTCGTCGACGGCGCCTCCGCCCCCGCCGCACACGAGGGCGACGAGGTGGAGGTCGTGCTCGACCGCACCCCGTTCTACGCCGAGGGCGGCGGCCAGCTCGCCGACACCGGGAAGATCCGCCTCGGGACCGGCGCCGTCGTCGAGGTCCGCGACGTGCAGCAGCCGGTGCCCGGAGTCAGCGTGCACAAGGGCGTCGTCCAGGTCGGCGAGGTCACCGTCGGCGCGTCGGTCTACTGCGTCATCGACCTCGCGCGCCGCCGGTCCATCGCCCGCGCCCACAGCGCCACCCACCTCACCCACCAGGCGCTGCGCGACGCCCTCGGCCCGACCGCCGCCCAGGCCGGTTCGGAGAACTCACCGGGCCGCTTCCGCTTCGACTTCGGCTCGCCGAACGCCGTGCCCGGCACGGTGCTCACCGACGTCGAGCAGAAGATCAACGAGGTGCTGGGCCGCGAACTCGACGTCACCGCCGAGGTGATGTCGATCGCCGACGCCAAGAAGCAGGGCGCACTGGCCGAGTTCGGGGAGAAGTACGGCGAGCAGGTCCGCGTGGTGACCATCGGTGACTTCTCCAAGGAGCTGTGCGGTGGCACCCATGTGCACAACACCGCCCAGCTCGGACTGGTCAAGCTGCTCGGCGAGTCCTCCATCGGCTCCGGCGTGCGCCGCGTGGAGGCCCTCGTCGGCGTCGACGCCTACCGCTTCCTCGCCCGCGAGCACACCGTGGTCTCGCAGCTCACCGAACTGGTCAAGGGGCGGCCGGAGGAGCTTCCGGAGAAGATCTCCGGCGTGCTCGGCCGGCTCAAGGACGCCGAGAAGGAGATCGAGCGCTTCCGCGCCGAGAAGGTGCTCCAGGCCGCCGCCGGGCTGGCCGAGGGCGCCAAGGACGTCCGCGGCACCGCGCTGGCCGTCGGACGGGTGCCGGACGGCACCACCGCCGACGACCTGCGCACCCTCGTGCTGGACGTGCGGCAGCGCCTGGCGGGCCGGCCCGCCGTCGTCGCCCTGTTCACCGTGACGAACGGCCGCCCGCTGACCGTGGTCGCCACCGACGCCGCCGCCCGCGACCGCGGGCTGCGCGCGGGCGACCTGGTCCGCGCCGCCGCCAAGACCCTCGGCGGCGGAGGCGGCGGCAAGCCGGACGTCGCCCAGGGCGGCGGGCAGAACCCGGAGGCCGTCACCGAGGCCATGGCCGCCGTGGAGCGGCTGGTCGCCGAGGCCGGCTGATGCGGCGCGGCAGGCGCCTCGCCGTCGACGTCGGCGACGCCCGGATCGGGGTCGCCTCGAGCGACCCCGACGGGCTGCTGGCCACGCCCGTGGAGACCGTGCCGGGGCGCGACGTCCCGGCGGCCCAGCGGCGGCTCGCCGCGCTCGTGGCGGAGTACGAGCCGCTCGAGGTCGTCGTGGGCCTCCCGCGTTCGCTCAGCGGAGGCGAGGGGCCCGCTGCGGCCAAGGTCCGTGCATTCGCCACGCAGCTGGCCGGGAACGTCCACCCGGTGCCGGTGCGGCTGGTCGACGAGCGGATGAGCACCGTCACCGCCGCGCAGGGCATGCGTGCCTCCGGGGTCAGCGCGAAGAAGGGCCGCTCCCGGATCGACCAGGCGGCAGCCGTGGTCATCCTCCAGAGCGCCCTGGAGACCGAACGGACGTCGGGCGGGCCGCCGGGGCAGTGCGTCGAAGTGGTCATCTGATCGCGATACGGTAACGTGCGGCGCGACGCCGGACGTTCGAACACCGTCTCTCCGGACGGACCGACGAACGGACCGCGCGCCGATCGCGCACACCACCGCAGCCGCTTCGCGGCGCAAGGGGATCGATGACTGACTATGGCCGGGGCCCCGGCTCCGAACCGTGGCACCCCGAAGACCCCCTCTACGGGGACCAGGGATGGCACGGTGGGCAGCAGGCCGGCCCTTCCGGCGGCTGGGATCAGCAGGCCGACCCGTACGCGGACCCCTACGCCACCGGGCAGTACGGCCAGGGCGGCTACCCGGGCGATCCCTACGCCGCCGGGGGCCACCCGGCCGGCGGTTACCCGGACGCGCCGTACCCCGACCCCGGGTTCCCCGGGCCGCACTACGGCGGTCACCCGGGCGGCGGACCGCAGGCGCACGCGCAGCCCGGTTACGGCGGCCAGGGCGGGCCCGGACACCAGCAGCCCGGCCCGCACGACACCGGCTGGCAGCAGCCGGTGTCGCCGGCCGACCCCTACCAGCAGGGCGGACAGCCCTACACCGCGCCCGGCGGCCACCCCGGGCACGGCGCCTGGGACACCGGTTCTCCGCACGGCCCGCGCGCAGGTCGGCCCGGTGACCCGCACGACCTGGGCGCCACCGACCCGTACGGCATGCAGGCCGTCTCCCCGGAGTCCGGCCCCGGCGGCCCCGCCGGGGCCCCCGTCGGCCGCGGCAGCGGCCTCCCACGCACCGGCCCCGATCCGGAGACCGGCTGGGACCCCGGCCCCGACCAGGGCGAAAGCGCCTTCTTCAGCGGAGACGAAGAGGACGACGACCGCTACGCAGACGACGACTCCGGCACGGGCCGGGGCGGCGGCCGCAAACGCGGCGGCACCAAACGCGGCGACACCAAGCGCGGCGACACCAAGCGCGGCGGCACCAAGCGCGGCGGCACCAAGCGCCGCAGCGGCGCCGCCTGCCTCGTGGTGATCCTGCTGCTGGGCGGGGTGCTCGGCGTCGCCGCCTGGTTCGGCTACGGCTTCTACCAGTCGCACTTCGCCGCCGCCCCCGACTACAGCGGCGACGGCACCGGCCAGGTCCAGGTGGAAATCCCGGACGGCTCCTCCGTCGCCGACATGGGCACCGCGCTCAAGGAGGCCGGGGTCGTCAAGAGCGGCCAGGCGTTCGTCGAGGCCTCCGCCGCCGACGGCGACAAGGCCCAGTCGGTGCAGCCCGGCTTCTACACACTGCGCAAGGAGATGTCCGCCGACGCGGCCATCGACATGATGCTCGACCCGGCCAGCCAGAGCAGCCTGATCGTCCCCGAAGGGCTGCGCGCCTCCCGCGTCTTCGAGATGATCGACGAACGAACCGGCTCCGAGAAGGGCACCACCGAGAAGGCGGCCGAATCCGGCGAACTGGGTTTGCCCGAGTGGGCCGACGGGCGCGTCGAGGGCTTCCTCTACCCCTCCCGGTACAGCGTGACCGAGGACTCCGATCCCGCCGACGTCCTGCGCAAGATGGTCGCGCGCGCCGACGCCCACTACGAGAAGGCCGATCTGAAGGGCCAGGCGGACACCCTCGGGCTGGACTCCCCGCTGGACGTCCTCACCGTCGCGAGCCTGGTGCAGGCGGAGGGCAAGTACCAGCGCGACTTCGTGAAGGTGTCCCGCGTCGTCTACAACCGCCTGAAGCCCGACAACACCGAGACCAACGGCTACCTGCAGTTCGACTCGACGTACAACTTCGCCAAGAACCAGTCCACGCTGCACGTGCCGTCGCCGAGCACCATGGCGAAGTTCGACCACCCGTACAACACGTACGCCAAGAAGGGCCTGCCGCCCGGCCCCATCAACAGCCCCGGCCAGGAGGCGATCGACGCCGCGCTCGACCCGGCCGAGGGCGACTGGTTCTACTTCGTCTCGATCACCGAGGACAACACCGTCTTCTCGGACACCTACGAGGAGCACCGGCGCAACGTCCGGAAGTACGAGGAGGCCCAGCAGTGACGGTGCGGCGGGCGGCCGTGCTCGGCACGCCGATCGGGCACTCCCTCTCGCCCGAGCTGCACCGGGCCGCCTACGCCGCCCTCGGGCTCACCGACTGGACCTACGACCGGTTCGAGGTGGGCGAGGAGGACCTGCGATCCTTCCTCGCCGGCCTCGGCGAGGAGTGGGCCGGCCTGTCGCTGACCATGCCGCTGAAGCGGGCGGTGATCCCTCTGCTCGACGAGGTCAGCGCCACCGCAGCATCGGTGGAGGCCGTCAACACGGTGGTCTTCCGGGCCGACGGCCGCCGCGTCGGCGACAACACCGACATCCCCGGCATGGTCGCCGCCCTGCGGGAACGCGGCGTCGGCCGGATCGAACGGGCCACCGTGCTCGGCGCGGGTGCCACGGCCTCCTCCGCACTCGCCGCGCTGTCCCGTGTGTGCACCGGGCCCGTGGCGGCCTACGTGCGCAGCGACGCCCGCGCGGAGGAGATGCGCGGCTGGGGCGAACGCCTCGGCGTCGACGTGCGGCCCCGGCCCTGGCGCGACGCGGCCGAGGGGCTGGACGCACCGCTGGTCGTCGCCACCACCCCGGCCGGCGCCGCCGACCACCTGGCGGCCTCGGTGACCGAGCACCCCGGGGCCCTCTTCGACGTGCTCTACGCCCCCTGGCCCACCCCGCTCGCCGCGGCCTGGGACAAGGCCGGCGGCACCGTCGTCGGCGGACTCGACCTCCTCGTGCACCAGGCGGTGCTGCAGGTCGAGCAGATGACCGGTCGCGCTCCCGCGCCGCTCGCCGCGATGCGTGCGGCGGGCGGGGCCGCCCTCGCCCGGCGCGGGGCGCCAGGGAGCTGACACGCCCGTCGTCCGGCACCCGGACCGGCACTCGCCGGACGGGCGGGGCGTGGGAGGATCAAGGCGAGGACGACGTGAGCGCCCGGACACGGCTCCGGGGCGCGAGACGGAGGAGCACCGTTGAGCAGGTTGCGCTGGCTGACGGCCGGGGAGTCGCACGGACCCGCACTGGTGGCGACGCTGGAGGGTCTGCCCTCCGGCGTGCCCGTGACCACGGACATGGTCGCGGACGCCTTGGCGCGCCGCCGCCTCGGGTACGGACGAGGCGCCCGGATGAAGTTCGAGCGCGACGAGGTCACCTTCCTCGGCGGCGTCCGGCACGGCCGCACCCTGGGCTCCCCGGTCGCGATCATGGTCGGCAACACCGAGTGGCCCAAGTGGGAGAAGGTGATGGCCGCCGACCCGGTCGACGCCGAGGAACTCGCCGCACTCGCCCGCAACGCCCCGCTGACCCGGCCCCGCCCCGGCCACGCCGACCTGGCCGGCATGCAGAAGTACGGCTTCGACGAGGCACGGCCCGTACTCGAGCGGGCCAGCGCCCGGGAGACCGCCGCACGCGTCGCACTCGGCACCGTCGCCCGCTCCTACCTGAAGGAGACCGCCGGCATCGAACTGGTCTCCCACGTGGTCGAACTCGGCGCCGCCCGGGCCCCGTACGGCGTGGTCCCCGTGCCCTCGGACGTGGAACGGCTCGACGCCGACCCCGTGCGCTGCCTCGACACCGCGGCGAGCGAGGCGATGGTCGGCGAGATCGACCAGGCGCACAAGGACGGCGACACCCTCGGCGGCGTCGTCGAAATCCTCGCCTACGGCGTGCCCGTGGGCCTCGGTTCGCACGTGCACTGGGACCGGCGCCTGGACGCCCGGCTGGCCGGCGCGCTGATGGGCATCCAGGCCATCAAGGGCGTCGAACTCGGCGACGGCTTCGACCTCGCCCGCGTCCCCGGCTCCCAGGCGCACGACGAGATCACCCGCACCGACCAGGGCATCCGCCGCACCTCCGGCCGCTCCGGCGGCACCGAGGGAGGCCTGTCCACCGGCGAACTGCTGCGCGTGCGCGCGGCGATGAAGCCCATCGCGACCGTGCCCCGCGCCCTGGCGACCGTGGACGTCACCACCGGCGAGCCCGCCGTCGCCCACCACCAGCGTTCCGACGTGTGCGCCGTGCCCGCCGCGGGCATCGTCGCCGAGGCCATGACCGCCCTGGTCCTCGCCGACGCGGTGGCGGAGAAGTTCGGCGGCGACAGCGTCGCCGAGACCCGCCGCAACGTCACCGGCTACCTCGACAACCTGGAGATCCGGTGACCGGGCCCGTCGTCGTCCTCGTCGGCCCGCCCGGCGCCGGCAAGTCCACCGTCGCCGCCGTCCTCGCCGCACGCCTCCAGGTCGCCCTCCGCGACACCGACGACGACGTCGTACGGCAGGCCGGCAAGGAGATCCCCGAGATCTTCTTCGACGACGGCGAACCGCACTTCCGCGCCCTCGAACGCGCCGCCGTCGCCGCCGCCCTGGCCGAACACGACGGCGTGCTCTCGCTCGGCGGCGGCGCGGTCCTCGCCGAGGAGACCCGCGCGCTGCTCGCCGGGCTGCCCGTCGTCTTCCTCGACATGTCCCTCGCCTCGGCGGTGCGCCGGGTCGGCCTCGACGCGCCCCGCCCGCTGCTCACCGTCAACCCGCGCAAGCAGTGGCGCGAGCTGATGGAGAAGCGCCGCCCCCTCTACACCGAGGTCGCCCGCGCCGTCGTCGGCACGGACGAACGCACCCCCGAAGAGGTCGCGCAGGCCGTCCTCGACGCATTGGAGCTCAAGCAGGCATGAACACCGACGACACGCAGCGGATCACCGTCGGCGGCAGTGCGGGGACCGAGCCCTACGACGTGCTCATCGGCCGGCAGCTGCTCGGCGAACTCCCGAAGCTGATCGGGGAGAAGGCGAAGAGGGTCGCCGTCATCCACCCCGAAGCGCTCGCCGAGACCGGCGAGGTGCTCCGGCAGGACCTCGCCGACCAGGGCTACGAAGCGGTCGCCGTCCAGGTGCCGAACGCGGAGGAGGCCAAGACCGCCGAGGTCGCCGCCTACTGCTGGAAGGCCCTGGGGCAGACCGGCTTCACCCGCACCGACGTCATCGTCGGCGTCGGCGGCGGCGCCACCACCGACCTGGCGGGCTTCGTCGCCGCCAGCTGGCTGCGCGGCGTGCGCTGGATCGCCGTGCCCACCACCGTGCTCGGCATGGTCGACGCCGCCGTCGGCGGGAAGACCGGCATCAACACCGCCGAGGGCAAGAACCTCGTCGGCGCCTTCCACCCGCCCGCCGGCGTGCTGTGCGACCTCGCCGCCCTGGAGTCCCTGCCCGTCCACGACTACGTCAGCGGACTCGCCGAGATCATCAAGGCCGGCTTCATCGCCGACCCGGTCATCCTCGACCTCATCGAGAAGGACCCGGAGGCCGCCCGCACGCCTGCCGGGCCGCACACCACGGAACTGCTGCGCCGCTCCATCCAGGTCAAGGCCGACGTCGTCTCCGGCGACCTCAAGGAGTCCGGCCGCCGCGAGATCCTCAACTACGGCCACACCCTCGCGCACGCCATCGAGAAGAACGAGCGCTACGAGTGGCGGCACGGCGCCGCCGTCGCCGTCGGCATGGTCTTCGCCGCCGAACTCGGCCGGATCGCGGGGCGGCTGGACGACGCCACCGCCGACCGGCACCGCGCGGTCCTCACCTCCGTCGGACTGCCCGTCACCTACCGCGGCGACCAGTGGCCCCGGCTGCTGGAGACCATGAGGGTCGACAAGAAGTCCCGCGGCGACCTGCTGCGCTTCATCGTCCTGGAGGGTCTCGCGCGGCCCGCGGTGCTCGAAGGCCCCGATCCGGCGATGCTGCTCGCCGCGCACGCGGAGATCGCCGCATGAGCCCGGCGCGCGAGGTGCTCGTCCTCAACGGGCCGAACCTCGGCCGCCTCGGCTCCCGTGAACCCGACGTCTACGGCACCACCTCCTACGCCGGGCTGGTGCGCCGCTGCACCGAACTGGGCGGGGAACTGGGCCTGGCGGTGGAGGTGCGGGAGACCAACGACGAGGGGGAGATGATCCGCTGGCTGCACGAGGCCGCGGACCGCGCCACGCCCGTGGCGCTCAACCCCGGGGCGTTCACCCACTACTCCTACGGTGTGCGGGACGCCGCCGCACAGCGCACCGCACCGCTGGTCGAGGTGCACCTCTCGAACCCGCACGCCCGGGAGGAGTTCCGGCACACCTCGGTCGTGGCGGCCGTGGCCGACGGCACGGTCGCCGGCTTCGGCATCGGCTCCTACGAACTCGCGTTGCGCGCCCTCGCGGACCTGCTCCGCGACTGACCGCGCCGCACGTGACCCCGGCCGCGCGGCGGCCGCAAGGACGCCCGCCCACACCCGCGGGCGACGGGGGAGGGTACCGTTCGGTATCCGACAATCAAACACCTGTGACAATCACAGAGATGACGGACAGGGGAGCGGATGCAGCAGTACGGGACGCAGCAGCCGTTTCCACCGTCCGGGACGCCCACGCCGGGTCACCCGCACGGCGGACAGGTGCCGCACCCCGGCCACCCGCCCGTGCCGCCGCCACCCCAGCCCGGCTGGTCCGGCGCACCGGCGCAGCCCCCGCCGCCGCCCGCCCCCGCCCCACCCGCCGCCGACGGCGCCACCGGCCATGTACGCCTGCCCTCCGGCGACCCCGTCCCGCTGCCGCCTCCCGGCCGTGACCCCGCTGCACTGGACGCCGCCCGCGCGGCGGTCGCCGTGCTGCTCATCGGACCCGCCGGCGCGGGCAAGACCACCGTGGCGCGCCACTGGGCCGACAGCCGGCCCGTCCCGACCGCGCACATCAGCCTCGACGACGTCCGCGAATGGGTCCGGTCCGGGTTCGCCGACCCCCAGTCCGGCTGGAACGACCACTCCGAGGCGCAGTACCGGCTCGCCCGCCGCACCTGCGGATTCGCCGCCCGCAACTTCCTGGCCAACGGCATCTCCTGCATCCTCGACGACGCCGTCTTCCCCGACCGGCCGGTCGTCGGCCTCGGCGGCTGGAAGCGCCACGTCGGGCCCGGGCTCATTCCGGTCGTGGTCCTTCCCGGCCTGGACGTCGTGCTGGAACGCAACGCCGAACGCACCGGCAACCGGCGGCTCAGCGACGAGGAGGTCGCCCACATCCACGGCCGCATGGCCGGCTGGTACGGCTCCGGACTGCCCATCATCGACAACTCACGGCAGGACGTCGCCACCACCGCGCGGATGCTGGACGACGTGGTCGCCCGCAGCCTGGCAAGCCCGCCCTCCTGGTAGCCGCGCGCTCCGGGGCCTCAGCGTCCGTCGCCCGCACGGCCCCTCCCGGACGGCCCCGCGCCGCCCTGAACCGTAGGCTCGCGGTATGTCCGACGTGCACCTGCTCCGGCGCTCCCGACTGCGGGAGCGCTGCGCGGCGCACGGCGGCGCGGCGTGCGCGGTCCTCATCACCCGCGTGGCCAACGTCCGCTACCTGACCGGCAGCGCCGTCCCGGGCGCCGTGCTGCTCCTCGCCCCCGGCGGGCGCGACACGCTCGTCGTCCCCGCCGACCTCGCTCCCGCCGGTCAGCCCGCCTCCGGGGAGCGCAGCCTCCAGGTACGCGCCCCGGCCGCCGCCGACGAGGACGGCGCGGTCACCGCCGCCGCCCTCGCGGCCCGGGCCGGAGCGGACTCGCTGGCCGTCGAGGAGCACGACCTGACGGTGGCCCGCCACCGTGCTCTGGCCACCGCCGCCCCCGGCCTCGGCCTGACCGCGCTGACCAGCACCGTCGAACAGCAGCGGCTGGTGAAGGACGAGGAGGAGATCGCCGCGCTCCGGATCGCCGCGGAGATCACCGACCACGCTCTCGGCGAACTGCTCGAGTCCATTCTCGTCGGCCGTACCGAACGCCACCTCGCCCTGGAACTCGAACGCCGGCTCATCGACCACGGCGCCGAGGGCCCGGCCTTCCCCACCTCCGTGGCCACGGGCGGCCACGCCGGTCTCGCCGGCCACCTGCCCACCGACCGGCGCGTCGAGGAGGGCGACTTCCTGTCGGTGTGCCTCGGCGCCCGCTACCGCGGCTACCGCTGCCGGATCGGGCGCACCTTCGTCATCGGGACGGCACCCTCCGACTGGCAGATCGAGCTGTACGAGCTGGTCTTCGCCGCTCAGCGCGCCGGGCGGGAGGCGCTGCTGCCCGGCACACCCTGCCGCGAGGTCGACCGCGTCACCCGCCAGGTCCTCGACGCCGGCGGATACGGCGACGCCCTCGGCCCCGCCACCGGCCACGGGGTGGGACTGGAAATCGGAGAGGACCCTCGGCTGGCCCCCGCCGTCATGAGTAAACTGGACGATCGTGTGCCGGTCACCGTCGAACCGGGAGTCCACCTCCCGGGACGGGGCGGAGTCCGGCTCGACGACACACTCGTCGTCCGCCCGCAGGCGGACGGCGGGCCCGAGTTGCTCACGATCACGACCAAGGAGCTGCTGGCCCTGTAGTGCTGGGCCCGCGCTCGCGCACCCGCAGCAGTCTGTAGGAGATTCCGCCACCGTGGCCACCACGAACGACCTCAAGAACGGCATGGTGCTCAAGCTCGAAGGCGACCAGCTCTGGTCCGTCGTCGAGTTCCAGCACGTCAAGCCCGGCAAGGGCCCCGCTTTCGTCCGCACCAAGCTGAAGAACGTGCTCTCCGGCAAGACCGTCGACAAGACGTTCAACGCCGGCACGAAGGTCGAGACGGCCACCGTGGACCGCCGCGGCATGCAGTTCTCGTACATGGACGGCGAGTACTTCGTCTTCATGGACATGGACACCTTCGACCAGATCCACATCACCCGCGAGGTCGTCGGCACCGCCGCGAACTACCTCATCGAGGGCTTCGAGGCCACCGTGGCGATGTACCAGGGCAACCCGCTCTTCGTGGAGCTGCCCGCCGCCGTCGAGCTGGTCATCGAGCACACCGAGCCCGGTGTGCAGGGCGACCGCTCCACCGGCGGCTCCAAGCCCGCCCGCCTGGAGACCGGTTACGAGGTCGGCGTGCCCCTGTTCATCACCACGGGTGAGAAGATCAAGGTCGACACCCGCACCGGCGACTACCTCGGCCGGGTGAACAGCTAACCGTGGCAGCCCGCAACAAGGCGCGGAAACGCGCCTTCCAGATCCTCTTCGAGGCCGACCAGCGCGGCAGCGCCGTGACGGACGTCCTCGCCGACTGGATCCGGCATGCGCGGTCCGACCCCCGGCAGCCGCCGGTCGGCGAATACACCATGGAGCTGGTCGAGGGATACGCCGAGCACGCGGAGCGCATCGACGAGCTCCTGTCGACCTACTCGGTGGGCTGGACCCTGGACCGCATGCCGGACGTGGACCGCAGCATCCTGCGGCTCGGCGCGTACGAGCTGCTGTGGTCGCAGGAGACGCCCGACGCGGTCGTGCTGGACGAGGCCGTGCAGCTCGCGAAGGAGTTCTCCACCGACGACTCGCCGTCGTTCGTCAACGGGCTCCTCGGCCGGCTGAAGGACCTCGGCCCGAGCCTGCGCCGCTGACGGGAGCACGGAGGCCGTCACACGCCGCACCGGATACGCGTGGGGCCCGGGAAGCCACCGGCTTCCCGGGCCCCACGGTGTCTGCTCAGGCCTCCTCGTGCGAGACCGCGCGCCGCGCGTCCGCATCCAGCACGCCCCAGCTGATCAGCTGCTCGGTCAGCACCGAGGGGGACTGGTCGTAGATCACCGCGAGAGTGCGCAGGTCGTCCTGCCGGATCGACAGGACCTTGCCGTTGTAGTCACCGCGCTGGCTCTGGATGGTGGCCGCGTACCGCTGCAGCGGGCCGGCCTTCTCCGCCGGCACGTGGGCCAGCCGCTCCAGGTCGAGCACCAGCTTCGGCGGCGGTTCTGCGGCCCCGCCCGGTGTGGTGCCCGGAAGCAGCTCCTGCACCGGGACGCCGTAGAAGTCCGCCAGCTCGGCGAGACGCTGCACGGTCACGGCGCGGTCGCCGCGCTCGTACGAGCCGACCACGACGGCCTTCCAACGCCCCTGGGACTTCTCCTCGACACCATGGAGCGAGAGGCCTTGCTGAGTGCGGATGGCCCGGAGCTTGGCTCCGAGCTGTTTGGCGTATTCGCTGGACATAGGGCTCCCCGGACGAAGTCTTGGTAACTCACTGTGAGATTACGCAGCGTAATGTGCGCCGTCAAGCCGAACGGAGCCCGCTGCGTCCGATCAGGTCGAATACCCGCCCCCGACAGGACAGCGCCGGCAGGACTGCTACTCTGGGCGGCGCACAACCTCAGACGTCCTTTAAGAACCGTCCCGTGAGGCGGAGAAGGAGGTCCTTTTCGCATGGACACCACCACCGGTCCGACGCCGGCGGGCGACGACGGCCCCGACGAACGCCCCCCAGCGCCGCGCCCCGTCCTCGAGGCGCCGGACATCGCGCGGGTCCTCACCCGCATCGCGCACGAGATCGTCGAACGCGCCAAGGGCGCCGAGGACGTCGTGCTGCTCGGCATCCCCACCCGCGGCGTCTTCCTCGCCCGCAGGCTGGCCGCCAAGCTCGAGGAGATCACCGGCCGCACCGTGCCCGTCGGCTCCCTCGACATCACCATGTACCGCGACGACCTGCGGATGCGGCCCGCGCGTGCCCTCGCGCGCACCGAGATCCCCGCGGACGGCGTCGACGGACGTCTCGTCGTCCTGGTCGACGACGTGCTCTTCTCCGGCCGCACCATCCGCGCCGCGCTCGACGCCCTCGGCGACATCGGACGGCCGCGCGCCGTGCAGCTCGCCGTGCTCGTGGACCGCGGCCACCGCGAGCTGCCGATCCGCGCCGACTACGTGGGCAAGAACCTCCCCACCTCGTTGCGGGAGACCGTCAGAGTCCAGCTCACCGAGGAGGACGGCCGCGACGGCGTGCTCCTGGGCACCCGCGCGCCCGCCCCGGCCCGCGAGCGCTAGCACCCCGCCGGACGTCTCCCGCGGACGGCGCGCGGCCCACCCCCGCCCCGCGCTGCCCGCAACCGCTCCGCCCGGCACCTCCTCACCCAGACAAGGCAACCGATGAAGCGTCATCTCATCTCGGCCGCCGACCTCACCCGCGACGACGCCGTACTGATCCTCGACACCGCCGAGGAACTCGCCCGCGTCGCGGACCGGCCGGTCAAGAAGCTCCCCACGCTGCGCGGCCGCACCGTGGTCAACCTCTTCTTCGAGGACTCCACCCGCACCCGGATCTCCTTCGAGGCCGCGGCCAAGCGGCTGTCCGCCGACGTCATCAACTTCTCCGCCAAGGGCTCCTCGGTCTCCAAGGGCGAATCCCTCAAGGACACCGCGCTCACCCTGGAGGCCATGGGCGCCGACGCCGTCGTCATCCGCCACCACGACTCCGGCGCCCCGCACCGCCTCGCCACCTCCGGATGGATCGGCGGCAGCGTCGTCAACGCCGGCGACGGCACCCACGAGCACCCCACGCAGGCGCTGCTCGACGCCTTCACCATGCGCCGCCGCCTGACCGAGGGCGAGGGCACCGGACGCGACCTGGCCGGACGCCACATCACCGTCGTCGGCGACATCCTGCACAGCCGCGTCGCCCGCTCCAACGTCCACCTGCTCAGCACGCTCGGCGCACACGTCACCCTCGTCGCGCCGCCCACGCTGGTCCCGGTCGGCGTCGAGCACTGGCCCTGCGAGGTCAGCTACGACCTGGACGCCGTCCTGGACAAGACCGACGCCGTGATGATGCTGCGCGTCCAGCGCGAACGGATGAACGCCGCCTTCTTCCCCACCGAGCGCGAGTACGCCCGCCGCTACGGCCTCGACGGGCAGCGCATGGCCCGGATGCCGGCGCACGCCCTGGTGATGCACCCCGGCCCGATGAACCGCGGCATGGAGATCACCGCCGAGGTCGCCGACTCCCCGCGCTGCACCGCCGTCGAGCAGGTCACCAACGGCGTCAGCATCCGGATGGCCGTCCTCTACCTGCTGCTCGGCGGCAGCGAGCCCGCCGTCGCCACCCAGCCCAGCACGACACCGCCAGCACCCACCGCCGAGGAGAACGAACGATGAGCAAGACCCTGATCCGCGGCGCCCGCGTGCTCGGCGGCGAGCCGGCCGACGTACTGATCGAGAACGGCAGGATCGCCGCCACCGGCACCGGCACCGGCCTGGACGGCACCGGCGCCCGGGTGATCGACGGCGACGGGCAGATCCTGCTCCCCGGCCTCGTCGACCTGCACACCCACCTGCGCGAACCCGGCCGGGAGGACTCCGAGACCGTGCTCACCGGCACCCGGGCGGCGGCCATGGGCGGCTTCACCGCCGTGCACGCCATGGCCAACACCTTCCCCGTCGCCGACACCGCCGGCGTGGTCGAGCAGGTGTGGCGCCTCGGCCGCGAGTCGGGCTACTGCGACGTGCAGCCCGTCGGCGCCGTCACGGTGGGCCTGGAGGGCAAGCAACTGGCCGAACTGGGCGCCATGCACGACTCCGCCGCCGGGGTCCGCGTCTTCTCCGACGACGGCAAGTGCGTCGACGACGCCGTGATCATGCGCCGGGCACTGGAGTACGTGAAGGCGTTCGACGGCGTCGTCGCCCAGCACGCCCAGGAGCCGCGGCTCACCGAGGGCGCCCAGATGAACGAGGGCGTCGTCTCCGCCGAACTCGGCCTCGGCGGCTGGCCGGCCGTCGCCGAGGAGTCGATCATCGCGCGGGACGTGCTGCTGGCCGCCCACGTCGGCTCACGGGTGCACATCTGCCACCTCTCCACCGCGGGCTCGGTGGAGATCGTGCGCTGGGCCAAGTCCAAGGGCTGGGACGTCACCGCCGAGGTCACCCCGCACCACCTGCTGCTCACCGACGAGCTGGTCCGCTCCTACGACCCGGTCTACAAGGTCAACCCGCCGCTGCGCACCGAGGCCGATGTCCGCGCACTGCGCGAGGCCCTCGCCGACGGCACCATCGACTGCGTGGCGACCGACCACGCCCCGCACCCGCACGAGGACAAGGACTGCGAGTGGGGCGCCGCCGCCATGGGCATGGTCGGCCTGGAGACCGCCCTGTCCGTGGTGCAGCACACCATGGTCGACACCGGCCTGCTGGACTGGTCCGGCGTCGCCGACCGGATGTCCTCCCGGCCCGCGGCCATCGGCCGCCTGGCCGGACAGGGCCGGCCCGTCTCACCGGGCGAGCCCGCCAACCTGACCCTCCTCGACCCGGCATACCGTGGTCAGGTGGACCCCGCGGGCTTCGCCTCGCGCAGCCGCAACACGCCCTACCAGGGCCGTGAGCTGCCCGGACGCGTCACCCACACCTTCCTGCGGGGAACGCCGACGGTCGTCGACGGAAAGCTGCAGTGAGCCCCTTGAACCACCCCAACGTCCTCACCCACCTGAACCACCTGGCCGGCCTCGCCGCGGCGGAGCCGAAGTCCCAGGAGGTGACGAACTGGCCCGCGCGCATCGGCTGGACCGTCGGGCTGCTGCTGTTCGTCGCCCTGCTGTACTGGCTGATGCGGCAGGGCTGGAAGTGGCGCGGCACCCTCCAGGGCGACCTGCCGCCGCTCCCCGCCGCCCCCGCCGACCCCGGCGCGGAGCGCCTGGCGCTCACCGGCCGCTACCACGGCTCGACCACCGCCGGGCAGTGGCTGGACCGCATCGTCGCCCACGGCCTCGGCGTCCGCAGCCGGGCCGAGGTGACCCTCACCGACCGGGGGCTCGACGTCCGCAGGCCCGGCGCCGAGGACTTCTTCGTCCCCGCCGGGCGGCTGCGCGGCGCACGGCTCGACAAGGGCATCGCCGGCAAGGTCCTCACCGAGGGCGGCCTGCTGGTGATCACCTGGGAGCACGGCGACCGCCGCATCGACTCCGGCTTCCGCTCCGACCGCGCCGCCGACCACCCCGCCTGGGTGGACGCGGTGAACGCCCTGACCGACGCCCAGGAGAGTGCACGATGACGACCCCCGCCCAGCGCACCCGGACCGACGGCGCGATGCTCGTCCTGGAGGACGGCCGCGTCTTCCGCGGACGCTCCTACGGCGCGGTGGGGGAGACCTTCGGCGAGGCCGTCTTCAACACCGGCATGACCGGCTACCAGGAGACCCTCACCGACCCCTCCTACCACCGCCAGGTGGTCGTCATGACCGCCCCGCACGTCGGCAACACCGGCGTCAACGACGAGGACCCCGAGTCCGGCCGCATCTGGGTCGCCGGCTACGTGGTCCGCGACCCCGCCCGGGTGCCCTCCAACTGGCGCTCGGTACGCAGCCTCGACGAGGAGCTGACCGCCCAGGGCGTCGTGGGCATCAGCGGCGTCGACACCCGTGCGCTCACCCGTCACCTGCGCGAACGCGGCGCGATGCGCGTGGGCATCTTCTCCGGCACCGGGCTCGGCGAGGAGGCCGCGCTGCTGGAGAGGGTCCGGTCCGCTCCGCAGATGAAGGGGGCCGACCTGTGCGGCGAGGTCGCCACCGACGCGGTGTACGTCGTCCCCGCCCAGGGCACGAAACGTTTCACCGTCGCCGCCGTCGACCTCGGGATCAAGGGCATGACCCCCTACCGGATGGCCGAACGCGGCATCGAGGTCCACGTCCTCCCCGCGACGGCCACCCTGGACGAGATCTACGCCGTGGCGCCCGACGGCGTGTTCTTCTCCAACGGCCCCGGTGACCCCGCCACCGCCGAACACCCCGTCGCACTGATGCGCGGCGTGCTCGAGCGCCGGACCCCGCTCTTCGGCATCTGCTTCGGCAACCAGATCCTCGGCCGCGCCCTGGGCTTCGGCACCTTCAAGCTCAAGTACGGCCACCGAGGCATCAACCAGCCCGTCCAGGAACGCAGCGGCGGGGGCACCTGGACCGGCGGCAAGGTCGAGGTGACCGCGCACAACCACGGCTTCGCCGTCGACGCCCCGCTCGACGGACCCGCCGACACCCCGTACGGGCGGGCCGAGGTCTCCCACCGCTGCCTCAACGACGACGTCGTCGAAGGTCTGCGCCTCCTCGACCGCCCAGCCTTCAGCGTCCAGTACCACCCCGAAGCGGCCGCCGGCCCCCACGACGCCGCCTACCTCTTCGACCGCTTCGTGACCCTTATGGAGGGCCAGCGTGCCTAAGCGCACCGACATCGCCTGCGTCCTGGTCATCGGCTCCGGCCCGATCGTGATCGGCCAGGCCGCCGAGTTCGACTACTCCGGCACCCAGGCGTGCCGGGTCCTGAAGTCCGAGGGCCTGCGCGTCGTCCTGGTGAACTCCAACCCGGCGACGATCATGACCGACCCGGAGATCGCCGACGCCACCTACGTCGAGCCGATCACCCCCGAGTTCGTCGAGCGGATCATCGCCAGGGAACGGCCCGACGCGCTGCTGCCCACCCTCGGGGGGCAGACCGCGCTCAACACCGCCATCGCCCTGCACGACTCCGGGGTGCTCGCCGAGTACGGCGTCGAGCTGATCGGCGCCGAGGTCGACGCCATCCACAAGGGCGAGGACCGCGACCGCTTCAAGGAGGTCGTCGAGGCGGTCCGCGCGAAGACCGGACACGGCGAGTCCGCCCGGTCGGTCATCTGCCACACCATGGACGACGTCCTCGCCGGGGTGGAAACCCTCGGCGGCTACCCCGTCGTCGTCCGGCCGTCCTTCACCATGGGCGGCGCCGGCTCCGGCTTCGCCCACGACGAGGACGAGCTGCGCCGCATCGCCGGCCAGGGCCTGACGCTCTCCCCGACCACCGAGGTGCTCCTGGAGGAGTCCATCCTCGGCTGGAAGGAGTATGAGCTGGAGCTGATGCGCGACCGGCACGACAACGTCGTGGTGGTCTGCTCCATCGAGAACTTCGACCCGATGGGCGTGCACACCGGCGACTCCCTCACCGTCGCGCCCGCGATGACCCTGACCGACCGCGAGTACCAGATCCTGCGCGACGTCGGCATCGCCGTCATCCGCGAGGTCGGCGTGGACACCGGCGGCTGCAACATCCAGTTCGCCGTCAACCCCGAGGACGGCCGGGTCGTCGTCATCGAGATGAACCCGCGCGTCTCCCGGTCCTCCGCCCTCGCCTCCAAGGCCACCGGCTTCCCCATCGCGAAGATCGCCGCTCGGCTCGCCATCGGCTACACCCTGGACGAGATCCCCAACGACATCACGGAGAAGACCCCGGCGTCGTTCGAGCCGACCCTCGACTACGTCGTCGTCAAGGCGCCGCGCTTCGCGTTCGAGAAGTTTCCCGCCGCCGACAGCACGCTGACCACCACCATGAAGTCGGTCGGCGAGGCGATGGCCATCGGCCGCAACTTCCCCGAGGCCCTCAACAAGGCGCTGCGCTCCCTGGAGAAGACGGGCTCCCAGTTCGACTTCACCGGCGCGCCCGGCGACAAGACGGCCCTCCTCGCCGAGGCCGCACGCCCCACCGACGGCCGGATCAACACCGTCATGGACGCCATCCGGGCCGGTGCCACACAGCAGGAGGTCTTCGACGCCACGAAGATCGACCCCTGGTTCACCGACCAGCTCTTCCTCATCCACGAGATCGCCCAGGAGGTCGCCGCCGCCGAACGCCTCGACGCCGGTCTCCTCGACCACGCCAAGCGGCACGGCCTCTCCGATGCCCAGATCGCCGCCGTCCGCGGCCTGCGTGAGGACGTCGTCCGCGAGGTGCGGCACGCGCTCGGGGTCCGCCCGGTCTACAAGACCGTCGACACCTGCGCCGCCGAGTTCGCCGCCCGCACCCCGTACTTCTACTCCTCCTACGACGAGGAGACCGAGGTCGCGCCCCGCGAGAAGCCGGCCGTGATCATCCTCGGCTCCGGTCCCAACCGCATCGGACAGGGCATCGAGTTCGACTACTCCTGCGTCCACGCCTCCTTCGCCCTGCACGACGCGGGCTACGAGACCGTCATGGTCAACTGCAACCCGGAGACCGTCTCCACCGACTACGACACCTCCGACCGGCTCTACTTCGAGCCGCTCACCCTGGAGGACGTCCTGGAGATCGTGCACGCGGAACAGCAGGCCGGACCGGTCGCGGGCGTCGTCGTCCAGCTCGGTGGGCAGACCCCGCTCGGGCTCGCCCAGGCGCTGAAGGACAACGGGGTGCCCATCGTCGGCACCTCCCCGGAGGCCATCAACCTCGCCGAGGAGCGCGGAGCCTTCGGCCGCGTCCTCACCGACGCCGGCCTGCCCGCCCCCAAGTACGGCACCGCCTACTCCTTCGACGAGGCCAAGGGCATCGCCGCCGAGATCGGCTACCCGGTCATGGTGCGGCCCTCCTACGTCCTCGGCGGACGCGGTATGGAGATCGTCTACGACGAGCCCTCCCTCGCCGAGTACCTCACCCGGCACGCCGGGCTGATCTCCGAACACCCGGTGCTGGTGGACCGGTTCCTCGACGACGCCATCGAGATCGACGTGGACGCCCTCTACGACGGCCACGAGCTCTACCTCGGCGGCGTCATGGAGCACATCGAGGAGGCCGGCATCCATTCCGGCGACTCCGCCTGCGCGCTGCCGCCCATCACCCTCGGTGGCCACGACATCAAGCGCCTCCGCGCCTCCACCGAGGCGATCGCGGCCGGAGTCGGCGTCCGCGGACTGATCAACATCCAGTTCGCCATGGCCGGGGACATCCTCTACGTGCTGGAGGCCAACCCGCGCGCCTCCCGCACCGTGCCCTTCACCTCCAAGGCCACCGCCGTGCCGCTGGCCAAGGCCGCCGCCCGCATCTCGCTGGGCGCCACCGTGGCCGAGCTGCGCGCCGAGGGGATGCTGCCGGCCGAGGGCGACGGCGGCACCCTGCCGATGGACGCGCCGATCTCCGTCAAGGAGGCCGTCATGCCGTGGACCCGGTTCCGCGACGTGCACGGCCGGGGCGTGGACACCATCCTCGGCCCGGAGATGCGGTCCACCGGTGAGGTGATGGGCATCGACTCCGTCTTCGGCACCGCCTACGGCAAGTCCCAGGCCGCCGCCTACGGCGCGCTGCCCACCAAGGGCCGTGCGTTCGTCTCGGTCGCCAACCGCGACAAGCGGTCGCTGATCTTCCCCGCCCGGGAACTGGTCGCGCTCGGCTTCGAGCTGCTCGCGACCTCCGGCACGGCCGAGGTCCTGCGGCGCAACGGCATGCACGCCACCGTGGTGCGCAAGCACAGCGAGGGGGAGGGCCCGAACGGCGAGAAGACCATCGTCCAGCTCATCCACGACGGCCAGGTCGACCTCATCGTCAACACCCCCTACGGCACCGGCGGCCGCCTGGACGGCTACGACATCCGCACCGCCGCCGTCGCCCGCTCCGTGCCGTGCCTCACCACGGTCCAGGCGCTCGCCGCCGCCGTGCAGGGCATCGACGCGCTCGGCAGGGGAGAGGTCGGAGTCCGTTCCCTCCAGGAGCACGCCGGCCACCTGACCGCTGCCCGCGGCGCCTGAGGGGGGACATGTACCGGCTGCTCTTCCGCACGGTCCTGAGCCGGATGGACGCCGAGCGCGCCCATCACCTGGCCACCGCCTGGATCGCCCTCGCGGCCCGCGTCCCCGTGCTGCGCACCTTCCTCGCCGCCTACCTCGCGCCGCGCCGCCGCGCGCTGCGCACCGAGGCGCTGGGCCTGCGCATGCACGGCCCGTTCGGGCTCGCCGCGGGCTTCGACAAGAACGCGACCCTGATCGACGGCATGGCGATGCTCGGCTTCGACCACGTCGAGACCGGCACCGTGACCGCGCGGCCGCAGCCCGGGAACCCCGGGCCGCGGCTGTTCCGCCTGGTCCCGGACCGTGCGCTGGTCAACCGGATGGGATTCAACAACGACGGCTCGGCGTCCGTCGCCGCACGCCTGGCCCGCCGCGCCGCCCGCGGCCCGGCGTTCCGCACCACCGTCGGTGTCAACATCGGCAAGACCAAGGCCGTCCCCGAGGCGGAGGCCGTCGCGGACTACGTCACCTCGGCCGAGCGACTGGCGCCCTACGCCGACTACCTGGTCGTCAACGTCTCTTCGCCCAACACCCCCGGGCTCCGGAACCTGCAGGCCGCGGAGCAGCTCCGCCCGCTGCTGGCGGCCGTACGGGAGGCTGCCGACCGGACGGTGCCGGGCCGCCGGGTGCCGCTGCTGGTCAAGATCGCCCCCGACCTGGCCGACGAGGACGTCGACGCGGTCGCCGACCTCGCCCTCGACCTGGGACTGGACGGCATCATCGCCACCAACACCACCGTCGCCCGCGACGGACTCGGGCTCACCGCCGACCCGGCCGTCGTCGCCGAGACCGGCGGCCTGTCCGGCGCTCCCCTGAAGCAGCGCTCCCTGGAGGTGCTGCGCCGCCTGTACGAGCGGGTCGGCGACCGCATCGTCCTGGTCGGCGTGGGCGGCGTCGAGGACGCCGAGGACGTCTGGCGGCGCATCCTCGCCGGCGCCACCCTGGTCCAGGGGTACAGCGCGTTCGTCTACCGCGGCCCGCTGTGGTGCCGCTCGGTCCACAAGGGCCTGGCCGCCCGCCTCGCCGCCAGCCCGCACGCCACCCTCGCCGAAGCCGTCGGCGCAGACACCCGGAAGGCCACCCCATGAGTCGCGCACCCGCCCGGGAACCCTTCGGCGCCCGCCTCCGCGCCGCGATGGACGCCCGCGGCCCCCTCTGCGTCGGCATCGACCCGCACCCCTCGCTGCTCGCCTCCTGGGGCCTGGCCGACGACGTCGGCGGCCTGGAGACCTTCACCCGCACCGTGGTCGAGGCGCTGGCCGACCGCGTCGCCGTGCTCAAGCCGCAGTCCGCGTTCTTCGAACGCTTCGGCTCCCGCGGCGTCGCCGTCCTCGAACGCGCGGTGGCCGAGGCCCGCGGCGCCGGAGCGCTGGTGATCACGGACGCCAAGCGGGGCGACATCGGCTCCACCATGGCCGCCTACGCCGCCGCCTACCTGGAGAAGGGCTCCCCGCTGTTCTCCGATGCCGTCACCGTCAGCCCCTACCTCGGCCTCGGTGCGCTGCGGCCCGCCCTGGAAACGGCCCGGGACAACGGATGCGGCGTCTTCGTCCTGGCCCTCACCTCCAATCCGGAGGGCGCCGAGGTGCAGCACGCCCGCGGCGAGGACGGCCGCGCCGTCGCCGCTGCCGTGCTGGAGCAGCTCCGTGCGGAGAACGCCGGGGCGGAGCCGTTCGGCTCGTTCGGCGCGGTCGTCGGCGCCACTCTCGGCGACGTCCCGGAACGCCTCGGCGCGCCGCTCGCGATCAACGGGCCGCTGCTGGCGCCCGGGATCGGTGCGCAGGGCGCCGCCGCCGAGGACCTGCCCCGGGTCTTCGGGACCGCCGCCTCCCACGTGCTGCCCAGCGTGAGCCGTGGCGTGCTGCGGCACGGGCCCGGCGTGGAGGCCCTGCGTGCGGCCGCCGCGACACAGGCGGAGGAGCTCGCGCGCTTCCTCTCCTGAGTCATTCTGTGGTGGTATGTCCGTAAATTCCCCCAGGGGAATCAAGCTGACCAGGACTTTTCCGCAGTTATCGCTGACTGGAGCGCCCTCGGCCGCTAGTCTCCGTCGGGAGCACGTAGAAGTGGAGCCTCCCCAGGTCCGAAGGGGCAGGGGGACGCGTTGCTCGGTGCTCCGCGGGTGCGGAGCCGCAAGGCTCCACACCGATCCATATCCGACAGTTCGACATCCGAGGTGACGTAGGCGTGGCTCTTCCGCCCCTTACCCCTGAACAGCGCGCAGCCGCGCTCGAGAAGGCCGCCGCGGCTCGCCGGGAGCGCGCCGAGGTCAAGAACCGGCTGAAGCACTCCGGCGCTTCCCTCCACGAAGTCATCAAGCAGGGCCAGGAGAACGACGTCATCGGCAAGATGAAGGTCAGCGCCCTCCTGGAGAGCCTGCCCGGCGTCGGCAAGGTCCGCGCCAAGCAGATCATGGAGCGACTGGGCATCTCCGAGAGCCGCCGTGTGCGCGGTCTCGGGTCCAACCAGATCGCGGCCCTGGAGCGCGAGTTCGGCAGCGCCTGAATCCCCAGGTTTCCCGCCCCGGCGGGAAACCTGGATAATCGCTCCATGGCTCATCGTCCGCGGCTGACCGTGCTCTCCGGCCCCTCCGGGGTCGGCAAGAGCACGGTCGTCGCCCATCTGCGCAAAGAACATCCCGAGGTCTGGCTCTCGGTCTCCGCCACCACCCGTGCTCCCCGCCCCGGCGAGAAGCACGGCGTGCAGTACTTCTTCGTCGACGACGAAGAGTTCGACAAGCTCGTCGCCAACGGCGAACTGCTGGAGTGGGCCGAGTTCGCGGGCAACCGCTACGGCACGCCCCGGCGCGCCGTGCTGGACCGGCTGGAGGCCGGCGAGTCGGTGCTCCTGGAGATCGACCTTCAGGGCGCCCGGCTGGTCCGGGCCTCCATGCCCGAGGCCCGGCTGGTCTTCCTGGCCCCGCCGAGCTGGGAGGAGCTGGTGCGCAGACTCACCGGCCGCGGCACCGAGGCGCCCGAGGTGATCGAACGCCGGCTGGCCGCCGCCCGCACCGAGCTGGCGGCCGAGTCGGAGTTCGACACCACCCTGGTCAACACCTCCGTCCAGGACGTCTCCGCCGAGCTGCTAGCCTTGATGAACGACGAGTGACCTCAGCGGAGCCGGCCCGTGCCGACGGGAGAACCGCCCGCCACTCGTGAACCACCCTCGACACTCCGGAAGGTTTCAGCGTGTCCTCTTCCCTCACCACGCCCGAGGGCATCATCAACCCGCCGATCGACGAGCTGCTCGAGGCCACCGACTCGAAGTACAGCCTGGTGATCTACGCCGCCAAGCGCGCACGCCAGATCAACGCGTACTACTCGCAGCTCGGCGAGGGCCTGCTGGAGTACGTCGGCCCGCTGGTGGACACCCACGTCCACGAGAAGCCGCTCTCCATCTCGCTGCGGGAGATCAACGCGGGTCTCCTCACCTCCGAGGCCGTGGACGGCCCGGTCACCCCGTAGGCGCGGCACACAGCACGGGCCCGGCAGCGCGGCTGCCGGGCCCCTGGTGTGTCATGGAACCCTGACGCCGGGCGCCCGCGGACCGGGCCCCGGCCGGAGCACGAGTGGGGAGCGACGATGGACCGGGCCCGTACCGAGGTCGTGCTGGGAGTGAGCGGCGGCATCGCCGCCTACAAGGCGTGCGAGCTGCTGCGGCGCCTCACCGAGTCCGGGCACGCCGTCACCGTGGTGCCCACCGCCTCCGCGCTGCGCTTCGTCGGCGAGCCGACCTGGGCGGCGCTGTCCGGCCGCCCCGCCGCCACCGAGGTCTGGGAGACGGTGCACGAGGTGCCGCATGTGCGCATCGGGCAGCGCGCCGACCTCGTCGTCGTCGCGCCCGCCACCGCGGACCTGCTCGCGAAGGCCGCCCACGGCATGGCGGACGACCTGCTGACCAACACGCTGCTCACCGCCCGCTGCCCCGTCCTCTTCGCCCCGGCCATGCACACCGAGATGTGGGAGCACCCGGCCACCCGGGAGAACGTCGCCACCCTGCGCCGTCGCGGCTGCGTCGTCCTCGAACCGGCGGTCGGCCGCCTGACCGGCGCCGACACCGGCCGGGGCCGGCTGCCCGACCCGGACCAGATCTTCCAGGCCTGCCGGCACGTCCTGGCCCGCGGCGCCGCGCCCGCCGACCTGTCCGGACGGCACGTGGTGGTCAGCGCCGGCGGCACCCGCGAGCCGCTGGACCCGGTCCGCTACCTGGGCAACCGCTCCTCCGGCAAGCAGGGCTACGCCCTCGCCCGCACGGCGGCCGCGCGCGGCGCCCGGGTCACCCTGGTGGCCGCCAACACGGCGCTGCCCGACCCCGCCGGCGTGCACGTGGTCCCCGTCGGCACCGCCGTCGAACTGCGGGAACGGGTGCTCGAGGCCGCGGGCGACGCCGACGCCGTGGTGATGGCCGCCGCGGTCGCCGACTTCCGGCCCGCCGCCTACGCCACCGGGAAGATCAAGAAGCAGGAGGGCCGGGACCCCGAGCCGGTCGCCCTCGTGCGCAACCCCGACGTGCTCGCCGAAGTGGCCGGCGACCGGACCCGTCCGGGGCAGGTCGTCGTCGGGTTCGCCGCGGAGACCGACGACGTACTGGCCAACGGGCGCGCCAAGCTCGTCCGCAAGGGCTGCGACCTGCTGGTCGTCAACGAGGTGGGGGAGCGGCGCACCTTCGGCGCCGAGGAGAACGAGGCGGTGGTGCTCGGCGCCGACGGCAGCGAGACCCCGGTCCCGCACGGGCCCAAGGAGGCACTCGCCGACACGGTGTGGGACCTGGTGCGGGACCGCTTTCCGCGGTCCTGAGGTTTTCCCTGAATCATGTCGCAGTTCGAGACACCGCGATTGGATTCGGGCCGGCATGGATAAACTGGCCACGGATCGTCATCGGGCGCAGCCCCCGACGCATCCGGCCATGTTCAGCCAGCAGCCGCTGCAACCCCAGGGAGCGATGTGTCCCGCCGCCTGTTCACCTCGGAGTCCGTGACCGAGGGTCACCCCGACAAGATCGCCGACCAGATCAGCGACACCATTCTCGACGCCCTGCTCAAGGACGACCCGACCTCGCGCGTCGCCGTCGAGACGCTGATCACCACGGGCCTGGTGCACGTGGCCGGCGAGGTCACCACCAAGGCCTACGCGCCCATCGCCTCGCTGGTGCGCGGCAAGGTCCTGGAGATCGGTTACGACTCCTCGAAGAAGGGCTTCGACGGTGCGTCCTGCGGCGTGTCGGAGTCCATCGGAGCGCAGTCCCCGGACATCGCCCAGGGCGTCGACACCGCGTACGAGAAGCGCGTCGAAGGCGACGAGGACGAACTCGACAAGCAGGGCGCCGGCGACCAGGGCCTGATGTTCGGCTACGCCTGCGACGAGACGCCCGAGCTGATGCCGCTGCCCATCACTCTGGCGCACCGCCTCTCCCAGCGGCTCTCGGCCGTCCGGAAGAACGGCACCATTCCCTACCTGCGACCCGACGGAAAGACGCAGGTCACCATCGAGTACGACGGTGACAAGGCGATCCGCCTGGACACCGTCGTGGTGTCCTCGCAGCACGCGGCGGACATCGACCTCGACTCCCTCCTCGCCCCCGACATCCGCGAGTTCGTGGTGGAGCCGGAGCTGAAGCAGCTCGTCGAGGACGGCATCAAGA